>JBEPWY010000011.1:0-19411 GCA_041642185.1 Marivirga sp. | reverse complement strand
ATTGTTTTATCAATTATTTTATCAGTCAAAGTTTTTGTCTTATCCTGAAGGGTAAATGTCAACGCATAAGCTTTTTTATCGTTGCCGATATTTTCACCCTCATATACGTCAAACACTTCCGTTTTACTTAACAAATAACCAATTTCTTTTAAACTGATTTTTTTAATGGATTCGTATGAAACACTTTTATCAATTACCAGCGATAAGTCTCTTTTCACCTCCGGAAATTTACTTACCGGCTCAAACTGAATATTGGTGTTTACCTTTTTTAATAAGGCTTCCCAATCGATGTTAGCATAGAATACATCCTGCTTTAAACCGCTCAATTTCAATGCTTTTTTACTTAATTTCCCCAATTCACATACTGTTTTTTGGTTAATTTTAAGCTTCAAGCCATAATCGAAGACATCGCTGTGAAAATCTTCATTTTCAATACTTTCCGCACTAAATTTATTGAAAATTTTCAGAACTGCCGAATACAAATCATGATATTTTACAGATTCATTTTTTCGCAACCAGTTTTCCGGTTCATTTTTGCCTGTCAGATACAATCCAAGGCACATTTTCTCTTTATATTTGGAATTAATTTTTTTATAAACTTTTCCAAATTCATAAAATTTTAAATCAGTTTGCCTTCTATTGATGTTGTGAGAAAGTACATCCAGTCCGGTAAACAATAAATCCTGACGCATAACGCCTAGCTCTTCACTTAATTTATTGAGAATCTCCACATTTTCAGTCTCATCAAATCCATCAAGCTGTTGGCTAAACCCGGCTTTTGTTAATGAGTTGGTCATTATTTCCTGAAAACCATTGGCCGATAATAATAAACCGGCCTCTTTTTTCATCTTTCCGGGGTCAACTTCAGGGAAACTGGCCAAAAAGCTGCTTGAAAGTGTTTCAGGTATGGCTATATTATTAAAGCCATATATTCTGATGATTTCTTCAATTACATCCGCCTCTCGTGTTACATCCACTCTGTAAGGAGGTACAATGGCTGTAAAGGTTTCATCAGTTTTATTCTCTGTTTTAATATCTAATCTGTTAAGAATCTGATGGATTCTTTCTTTATCAATGCTGATTCCAATCAATCGGTCAATATTTTTATACTTCATATTGATAGCCCTGTCTTCAACTGGTACAGGATAATGATCAACTAAATCACTACTTATATTGCCACCTGCTACTTCCTTAATTAATAAAGCAGCTCTTTTTAAAGCATAAACTGTAATGTTAGGATCTGTTCCTCTTTCATATCTAAAAGAAGCATCTGTTTTTAATTGGTGCTTTTGTGAAGATTTCCGAATGCTGTCAGCCGAAAAATAGGCCGACTCTAGGAATATGCTGGTGGTTGATTCGGTAACTCCTGATTCTAATCCACCAAATACTCCTGCTATACACATCGGGTTGGAGTTTCCGTCACAGATCATTAAATCGGAAGCAGCTAATTTTCTCTCTTTTTCATCTAAAGTTGTAAAAGCAGTTCCTTCATTAAGGTTTTTTACCCTTACTGTGTTGCCTTTTATCTTGGCTGCATCAAAAGCATGTAAAGGCTGGCCTGTTTCATATAAAACAAAATTGGTGACATCCACTATATTATTAATAGGATCTAAACCAATGCTGATAAGTGCATTTTTAAGCCAGTCTGGAGATTCTTTTACAGTAAGTCCGCTCAATGTAAGTCCGCTATAGCGAGGGCATGCTTCTTCGTTCTCAACAATTACTTCAATTGTTAAATCTTTATTATCCACATTAAAAGCAGAAATATCAGGCCAGCTGATTTCATTTCCTGTTACGGCCTTGATATCGCGTGCTACTCCTAAATGACCTGTAGCATCTGCTCTATTGGGTGTAAGCCCTATTTCGAAAGTAGTGTCCGATTCAAGATTGAAATATTTCGCAGCCGGTGTACCTGCTGGTAAATCAGTTTTTAGTACTAATATACCATCATGGCTACTACCTAGTCCTAATTCATCCTCAGCACAAATCATTCCAAGAGAAACTTCCCCGCGTATTTTGGATTTTTTTATTTTGAAAGCTTCATTTGGCTTAGGGTATAAGGTGGTGTTAACAGTTGCTACCACTACTTTCTGGCCTTCAGCCACATTCGTTGCTCCGCAAACGATTTGAACCGGTTCTGCTTCACCAATATTTACCATGGTGACTTTAAGCTTGTCCGCATTCGGATGAGGTATGCAATTAAGCACTTCTCCTATTACCACTCCTTTTAATCCACCTGGAACGGATTCTACTTCTTCTATCCCTTCCACTTCCAGCCCGGTATTGGTCAATAATTCACCAAGTGCTACTGAGCCTTCCTTAATATCAATATATCTCTTTAACCAATTTAAAGCTACTTTCATATGTGTGTTGTGTTTAATCCGATGAAATTTAAACGGCCTTTAGTAAAGTGAAAGATCGTGAATTTTATTCATCAAACTTTTTTTATAGAAATATTAAGAGTATATCCATTCAAAACAAATATTCCTATGCTCAAATAGATAAACTTCTTTTGTTTTTTGAACTAAAAATATAATTCAAAAAACAAAATTAATGAAATGATTGGTATTGAAAATGATTAATGCTCTTAATCGTAATTTTTCTCTCCTGCTCTAATAGGAATGTTGATTTGATTCTTCTGAAGCGGGACCGGGCAGCTGTAACCTTCTGTATATGCACAGTAAGGATTATAGGCGTAATTGAAGTCAAGCATAACTTTTGTTTGACCGGGAGTATAATCAGTTTCTAAATATCTGCCGGAGCCATATGTTTGAATTGCACTGGTTTCATCATAAAATGAAAGAAAATAATCTCCATATTCCTGTGATTTTAATAATGTTAAATCCTGATGTGTGCCTTTTAAATCAAAATGTAACAAAGCTATTTCCTGGAAAGCCTGCTCTTTACCGTCGCTGGTGGCCAATAAATGAATTTCCCCATTACTAATGGGTTCCACAGTAGCATTTATTTTAAATGATTCATCAGCGGGATAATATTTTAAGCTGTCGTAAGAAACTAGTTGCTCAACAAATGGAGAAGTTGCATCTGATCGCATAAACTGATGCCTTTCTGCACGATACTGCGCTACCTCTTCCTGATAATTAGTTTCGACTGGTTCGGAAGAATTTGGATTGATGTTAAATATCAAAATGACAATAACTATTACCACTACGGCATATGTTAATATTGTTGTCGGTTTCATTTGAGTAATCTTAATTTAAAAAAAAGCTAAAATAGGAATAAAAAAAAGCAGGCTTATTATATAAACCTGCTTTATAATTTAAAGATTAATTACTCCAGGGCAATATTTTCCAAATATCGTTGAAAATGGCAAAACCCATTAAGCTAAGCAATAAGATCATGCCGACTTTCTGTGCATTTTCAAGAAATTTATCGGAAGGCTTTCTTCCTGAAATCATTTCATAGGTGATAAACACTACATGTCCACCATCCAAAGCAGGTATCGGCAGGAAGTTCATAAAAGCCAATACCATAGAAAGCAAACCTGTAATGGTCCAGAATTTCACCCAAATCCATTCACCTCCAAAAATTTGCGCTATACCAATTGGTCCTGATAGTGATTCGGAAGCAGACACTTCACCTTTAAATATTTTACCAAACCCCTGTATGTTGGCCCATACAATATCGAATGCTTTCTTTGTTCCGATAGGAATAGATTCAGCAAATGAGAAATCCTGATGAGATAATTCTAATGCAGGTTCAGCCTTAAATCCTAACGTGCCTTCATCTGTAACCCTTGCAGTTAATTGTTCAGTGGACTCTAATCGATTAACTGTTAAAGTTATTTCTTCACCTTTTAATTTATTTAATTTTTCTCCAAACTGCTGGAAATACTGAATAGGCTCCCCATTTACCGCAACGATTTTGTCATCAGCCTGTAAACCTGCCATATCAGCATTGCTTTGTGGTAATACGCTACCTACTTTAAAATCATAACGTGGTTCAAAAAAAGCCACAGGCTTGTTCTTTTTCGTCAAATCGCCTATTAAATCATTCGGAATTTGAACTGTAACTTCTTCTCCGTTTCTTATTATTGTATAATAACTATCTGTTCCTAGTAGAACATCGGAGCTCGTTAGGTCATCTACTTTTTTGTAATCGTTTCCGTTTACTGAAATGATTTTATCACCTGATTGCAAGCCGATTTTTTCTCCTAAGTCGTAAGCATGGATGCCATTTTCTATAATTACATCCTTAGGGATATAAGTTTCTCCATAACCATATTGTAAGAAAACAAAAATGACAATACCTGTAATAACATTGACGATAATACCGCCCATCATTACGATTAAGCGTTGCCAAGCCGGTTTTGCCCTGAATTCATAAGGCTCTGGTTCTTTTTCAAGCGATTTGGCATCCAGAGATTCGTCCATCATTCCGGTGATTTTAACAAAGCCACCCAAAGGAATTGCTCCTAATGAGTATTCTGTTTCACCATACTTGAATTTGAATATTTTTGGAGGAAAGCCAATTGAAAATTGTTCTACTTTCATACCAAATGCTTTGGCAGCCAACATATGGCCTGCCTCGTGTAATCCTACTAAAATAGATATGCCCAATAGTAATTGAGCGATCATGATTATTGTTTCCATCAATGTATAAACTCTAAAGCTTTAATTCTAGTTTCTTTGTCTGTTAATATATAATCTTCCAAACTTGGGTTTTGTATGAAAGGCAGCTTATCAAGGCATTCCGCAATGATATCTGACATTCCTAAAAAGGAAATTTTCTCCTTAAGAAAGGCCGAAACTACTACTTCATTTGCTGCATTCAAAATACAAGGAGCATTACCTGCTCTTTCCAAAGATTTGAATGCCAGCGCCAGGTTACGGAATGTTTCTTTATCCGGTTGTTCAAAAGTGAGATTTGGATAGTCCAAAAAGTTAAAACGCTCAAAATCCGATTTTAATCTTTCCGGAAAACTTAAAGCGTAAATAATTGGTACTTTCATATCCGGCAACCCTAATTGCGCTTTCATGGAGCTGTCTTCAAATTGTACCAGGCTATGAATAATAGATTGAGGATGTACTATCACATCTATCTGATCCTGCCTTAAATTAAATAGCCACTTAGCTTCAATCACTTCCAATCCTTTATTCATTAAAGAGGCCGAATCGATAGTAATTTTTGCTCCCATTTCCCAATTGGGGTGTTTTAGGGCTTGCGCTTTTGTTACTGTTTCTAAAAATTGCCTGTCTTTTCCCCTGAAAGGACCGCCTGAAGCTGTAAGAATAATTTTCTCAATCGGATTATGAAACTCTCCCACCAAACACTGGAAAATGGCGGAATGTTCCGAGTCCACAGGATATATATTGACTCCTTTTTCTTCCGCCAGTTTTGTCACCAATTCGCCCGCTACAACCAATGTTTCTTTATTAGCCAGTGCAATATGCTTACCGCTTTCGATGGCTTTTATGGTGGGTATTAATCCGGCATAACCAACAAGTGCTGTCAGAACCAAGTCAATAGTATCCATTTGTACCACATGGGCCAGGGATTTTTCACCTGAATAAACCTTTATATGATGTGGAGATAAAGCAGTATGCACTTTGTCGTACAGTTCTTCATTTCCTATTACTACCACATTGGGTTTAAATTCCAACGATTGCTTAATTAACAAATCTGCATTATTCTGCGCCGTAAGTACTTCTACTATGAAATGATCCGGGTGGGATTTAATGACTTCCAATGCTTGTGTGCCGATGGAGCCGGTTGAGCCTAATATGGCTATTGATTTCTTTTTTACCACTATTTTTTATTCAGTGTCTTCTTTTTTTCTTAATAATATATCCATAGTAATTAAAACTATAGATACTATTGCTAATCCTAAAGCAATGGTTCCGTAATCCAGATAGTATAAAACAACTGTTGCTATTAATACTATTATTATTCTCCAGTATTTTTGTAGAAATTGCTCCATTATCCTCTTAAATATTGAGTTAAAGCATCAGCGATTTTTCTATCATTGGATAATCTCGGCACTTTATTTTGTCCGCCTAATTTGCCTTCTGATTTCATATAATTAATAAATGACTGAGCTTTCAAAGGGTTAATCCTTAATGTTCTTAAAATGTTTCCTTTCAATAAATCGTCATAGTAAGAATTCAATTTTCTCAAATTTGCATCCAGTTCTTTCTCAAATGCTTCCATATCAATAGGAGCATGAGAAAATTCCACATACCAATCGTGGTAAGGAAGTCCGGTTTTTGGTGTTACCTCAGGTGCCACTGTATATTCTGTAATTTTCACACCCTCAAATTTAACTAGTGTTTCTTTCATGGCATTTTCCACTTCATCACCTATTACATGCTCGCCAAATGCAGAAATAAAATGTTTTATTCTTCCTGAAACTACTATCCTGTAAGGTTGTTTGGAAACAAATTTTACAGTGTCTCCTATTGAATAGCCCCAAAGGCCGGCATTGCTGTTTATAATTAAGGCATAATTCTTGCCTAATTCCACTTCATCTATCATTAAGCGGGTTGGGTTGGCGTCAAAGTATTCATCAGCCGGAATAAACTCAAAAAAGATGCCGCTGTTTAACAAAAGTAGCAGGCCTTCTTCTTTTTGGCTGTCCTGGTAAGCAATGAATCCTTCGGAAGCCGGATAAGTTTCAATAGAGTCAACTTCTTTGCCTATGGTTTGAAATAGCTTGGCTTTATAAGGTTCAAAATTAACACCACCGTAAATGAACATGTCAAAATTAGGGAAGATATCTTTAATAGGTTTGTCAACTCTGGCCTGAATGCGATCGAAATACATTTGCACCCAGGGCGGTATGCCGGAAATCAGGCTCATGTCCTGATCGATGGTTTCGTCGATAATGCGTTCCAGCTTTTCTTCCCAGTCTTCTATGCAATTAGTTTCAAAGCTAGGAAGCTGGTTAGTTCTTAAATAGCCAGGTACATGGTGGTTGACAATACCTGATAGACGGCCGGTATTAATTCCTGCTTTTTTCTCCAGAGTGGGAGCGCCGGAAAGAAAGATGAGCTTGCCATCTAAAAACTTACTGTTTCCCGTTTCATGTACATAGCTCAATATGGCATTTTTGGCACTGTTAATATGGTTGGGAATAGATTCTTTGGTAATGGGGATATATTTAGTGCCTGAGGTGGTTCCACTTGTTTTAGCGAAATAGGCTGGTTTTCCTGGCCATAATACATCACTTTCTCCTTTTAATATTTTATCGACATAAGGCTTTAGCTCCTCATAATCCCTAATGGGTACCTGTCTTTTAAAATCTGCATAATTCTGGATATCTGCAAAACCATGGTCCTTGCCAAAGGTAGTATCCTTTGCTAAATCAATGATTCTTTTAAAAATCTTCAGCTGCGAAATGGCAGGATGAGCAGCCCATTTGTTCTGCTGCCCGACTATATATGCCGCTAAAGGTTTACTTAAAACTGAACGTATTCCCATAGGGCAAAATTAAGAAATTAATCCTGAACCCTTTCAGCATTTTGCGGAAAATCGATTAATTGAGTACAGAATAGGAAAAGTTGAAATAAAAGAAGCAAGATGAAACTAAAGATGAGTGTGAAAATGTTTATGTATTTACAAAAGGATAAAAGATTATTGTGATGAATTTAGCTGTAAAGAAAATTGAACTGATAAATTGGTTGACGAGGCAAGATAAAAAAGTTATCGAACAAATTGATGAATTACGTAAGTCAACAGTAGAAGCTACTTATCATTCAAGAAGGAGTGAGGAATTGAATGAGAAACTAGACAAGTCAGAATCCAATATTAAAGAAGGTAAGACTCAATATCATGCAGAGGTTGAATCTTACTTTAAGAGTAAATTTAAAAAATGAAGAGGGTTCAGCTTATCTGGACTGATGAATCAATAAATGACTTGGAATCAATTTTTGATTTCTTTAAACGAAAAATCTCCCAAGGCCGCACAAAATTTGATTGAAACAATTTTAGCGAGATCAATACAGCTTGAAACCTTTCCTCTTTCAGGAACTAAGACAATCCAATCTCAGGTTACTGCTAAAATAGACTATTATTATCTTGTTCAAAGTCATTACAGAATTTATTATAAGCCTGAGAAAGATGTTATTTTTATAGTTGCAGTTGTTGATACAAGAAAAGATCCTGATAATATAAAATATTAATTTTTTTTTATACCCCTCCTTTAAATAAATTAAAATCCTACGATTATAAACTTTGCACAATAATATGTAGTTTTGCAGCTTGATATGGAAATGAAGAATATTAGGAACTTTTGCATTATTGCTCATATAGATCATGGGAAGAGTACGTTGGCCGACAGATTGTTGGATACAACTCATACTGTTACCGTTAGAGAGAAAAAAGAGCAACTATTAGATAGTATGGATTTGGAACGTGAGCGTGGTATCACCATTAAAAGCCATGCCATCCAGATGGACTATGAATTAAACGGAGAGAAATATATCTATAATTTAATAGATACTCCCGGACATGTGGATTTTTCCTATGAAGTTTCACGTTCCATTGCTGCCTGCGAAGGAGCTCTTTTAATTGTAGATGCCGCTCAGGGTATTCAGGCCCAAACAATATCCAATTTATATTTAGCCATTGAGCATGATTTGGAAATTATTCCTGTGCTTAATAAAATAGATTTGCCGGGTGCAATGCCTGATGAGGTTTCCGAGCAGATTATTGAACTCATTGGATGTAAAAAAGAAGATATATTGCACGCAAGTGCTAAAGAGGGAATAGGTATTGAAGAAATTCTTGAAGCAATTGTGACAAGAGTGCCTGCGCCTAAAGGAGATGTAAATGAGCCGCTTCAGGCAATGATTTTTGATTCCGTTTTTAACCCATTCAGAGGTATAGAAGTTTATTTCAGAGTTTTTAATGGGGAAATCAGAAAAGGAGATAAAATTAAATTTATCAATACCGGTAATATTTATGAAGCAGATGAGATTGGCGTTTTAAAGTTAAAGCAGCAACCTAAAGATGTAATCAGTGCCGGTAATGTGGGTTATTTAATAAGCGGTATTAAAATCGCTAAAGAAGTAAAAGTTGGTGATACCATTACCAATGCTGTAAATCCCGGAAAAGCGGTAACAGGTTTTGAGAATGTGAAGCCGATGGTTTTTGCAGGTATCTACCCCGTTGATACTTCAGATTTTGAAGAATTAAGGGCTTCCATGGAAAAATTGCAGTTGAATGATGCCTCCCTGGTTTGGGAGCCTGAAACTTCAGCTGCTTTAGGATTTGGTTTTCGTTGTGGGTTCTTAGGAATGCTACATATGGAAATTGTTCAGGAAAGATTGGAAAGGGAATTTGATATGACAGTGATTACCACTGTTCCTTCGGTTCAATTTCATGCCTTTTTGAAAGATGAAGAAATGGTAAAAGTGAGTGCTCCATCGGAATTACCTGAATTAGGAGAAATTGACCACTTGGAGGAGCCTTACATTAGAGCACAGATAATTACCAAAGATGAATTTGTAGGTCCGGTAATTACGCTTTGCATGGATAAACGTGGCGAAATCAAAAACCAGGTTTATCTTACTCAAAGCAGAGTAGAATTGACTTTTGAAATACCTTTGGCAGAAATCGTATTTGATTTCTTTGATAAATTAAAAACCATTTCC
This sequence comes from Marivirga sp., assembly GCA_041642185.1. Lineage (GTDB taxonomy): Bacteria > Bacteroidota > Bacteroidia > Cytophagales > Cyclobacteriaceae > Marivirga. The sequence goes on along the minus strand of JBEPWY010000011.1, from coordinate 9,797 downwards.
AAAGGATATGCCTCCCTGGATTATGAGTTGATTGGTTATAAAGTCAGTAACTTATCTAAATTGGATATTCTGTTAAATGGTGATAAGGTGGATGCTTTGTCTGCCATAGTACATAGAGAGAAAGCTTATGAGTGGGGGAAAAAGCTTTGTGAAAAGCTGAAAGAATTAATTCCTCGTCAGCAATTTGAAATTGCTATTCAAGCTGCTATCGGAACTAAGGTTATAGCCCGCGAAAGTGTGAAAGCTTTGCGTAAAAACGTATTGGCTAAATGCTATGGTGGTGATATTTCCAGAAAGAGAAAGCTATTGGAAAAGCAGAAAAAAGGTAAAAAGAGAATGCGCCAGGTGGGTAATGTGGAAATTCCGCAGGAAGCTTTTATGGCAGTTCTGAAGCTAGATTAACCAAAATATTTTAACGAACCATTAAATAGAAGCAAATAACTAATCAACCTTTCTGACCATATTTATATTTTCGTACGCTGTACTTAATACTTGCAAAACATGCCAATTTTATTAGACGGAAAAAAAATAGCTGCTGAAATTAAAGAAGAGCTAAAAGCTAAAACTTTCCAATTAAAAACTGAAGGTGGAAAAGTTCCTCATCTTTCTGCAATTTTAGTGGGTACTGATGGCGCAAGCCAAACCTATGTAAGTGCTAAAGTGAGAGATTGTGAAGAAGTAGGTTTTGAGTCATCCAAATTTGTTTTTAATGATACTATTACTGAAGATGAGTTACTTCATGAGGTTGAGAAATTAAACAATGATGATAGAGTAGATGGTTTTATTGTGCAGCTGCCATTACCCAAGCATATAGATGTAAATAAAATACTAAATGCTATCAATCCTGCGAAGGATGTGGATGGTTTTCATCCAGTCAACTTTGGGCGAATGGCTTCTAACTTGCCTTCTTATATTCCCGCCACTCCATTTGGAGTAATGGAACTTTTGAAGCGTTATGAAATCCCTACCAAAGGAAAACATTGCGTGGTAGTAGGTAGGAGCCATATTGTAGGTTCGCCTGTATCTATATTAATGGGCAGCGCGAATTATCCCGGAGATGCTACTGTTACTTTAACGCATAGATTTACTGAGAATTTAGCTCATTATACAAAACAGGCTGATATATTAATTGTGGCCGTTGGAAAACCAGGATTGATAACCGCTGATATGGTAAAAGAAGGTGTGGTTATAATAGATGTAGGAACCACCAGAGTGCCTGATGCTGCTAAAAAGGCCGGGTTTGCTCTAAAAGGTGATGTGGTGTTTGAAACTGTAGCCGAAAAAGCTTCACATATTACGCCTGTTCCCGGCGGGGTAGGACCTATGACAAGGGCGGGCTTATTAATGAATACCTGGCTTGCTGCCACAAAAGAAATGTATGCTTAAAATAGCTTTCGATCCTTCTATTGAGCTTCCTGTAATGGAAGCCTTTTATACAATTCAGGGAGAGGGTGCGTTTAGTGGGCAAGCAGCCTATTTTATCCGATTAGGAGGCTGTGATGTTGGTTGCGTTTGGTGCGATGTGAAAGAATCATGGGATGCAAATAAGTGGCCAATGACATCAATCAATTCTATTGTGGAGGAGGCCTCAAAATTTCCAGCTAGGCTAGCGGTTATAACAGGTGGTGAGCCCTTGATGTATGATATGGCTAGCCTTACTGAAAAATTGAAAAGCGCTGGTTTTTTAGTGAATGTGGAAACTTCAGGTGCTCACCCTGTTTCAGGTGCCTGGGACTGGATATGCTTATCACCGAAAAAGTTTAAAGCACCTTTACCTGAATGGTATGCCCATGCCAATGAATTGAAAGTTATTATTTATAATCAATCAGATTTTAAATGGGCTGAAGAACATGCCTCTCAAATTAATGAAAATTGCAAATTATTGCTTCAGCCTGAATGGAGTAAACAGGAAAAGGTAACACCTTTAATAGTAGAGTATGTAAAGAATAATCCGAAATGGGGTATTTCGTTGCAGACTCATAAATATCTAAATATACCTTAATAGGTTATTTAGATTGAGGGAATATCTGGAATAAACCAGTTAATACATCTCTCAAACTCGAAGCTATATTTATTAATAAAGAGTCTTTTACATTAATTCCACCGGTTTTGCGTTAATTTCTTCATACACTTTTATTATTATATCATATATTATAAATTGTGCTATGATTAAAAAAATCCTTTTTCTTATTTCAGTATTGTTTTTTCTTGGCAGTAGCCTAGTAGGTGCACAGTCTTTTAAAAGAAAGACAGAAAAGTTAATTGATAAATCTAAAGAGGCCTTATATGAAAGAAATTGGAGGGCAGCAGTTTCTTATATGGATGAAGCCGTTAAGTCAGACCCGGATAATCACCTGGTTCATTTAGAGAAAGCATCATTACACTATAATGCCGGTAATTTAAATGAGGTAATTTCCTCTTTATTTTTAGCTTTTCAAATAAATGAAGAATGGCCGGCAAAATATCATGACTTTTACTTTGTGCTGGGAAAGGAGTTGTTTGATAAAGGTAAATACGAAGATGCTAGGAAGCCTTTAAGTATTTATCAACAGAAAGGATATAATAAGGAGTTTATAAGACTTTCTGAAGTAATACTGGAATCCATTGAATTTGCCACTGAGCAGCTCGCTGAAAAAGGTGATGAAAAGTATGATATCCGGTCCTTAGAATCAGGAAACATTTTCCGGAGTATATATTTCCCATTCTTCACTTTATATCCATCGGAGTATTTATATTTTACAGCTCAACGTGATGCCCGAATGGAAGAAGGGATTTACAGGGCAAAACTTAATGGTAATCAATTTGAAAAAATAGAGGAAGTACCTGTTGTAAATACAAAGGAAAATGAGGGGGCTGCTGCTATATCTGCCGATGGTAGGGTGATGGTTTTTACCAGCTGTAACAGGCAAGGTGGTTATGGTAGTTGTGATTTGTATATTTCCTATTCAAAAAATGGAAACTGGCAAACACCGGAGAATTTAGGTGCTAATATTAATTCCAGCGCATGGGAGTCTCAACCATTTTTATCTTCCGACGGCAGATTACTAATTTTCAGTTCTAACAGGAAAGGCGGGCTGGGAAAACGAGATTTATATTTCTCAAGGAAGCAGGATGGTGAATGGATTGTGGCGGAAAATTTGGGAGAATCAGTAAATACCTTTGCAGATGAGATTTCTCCTTTTTTATCTTTATCTAACGACACCTTATTTTTCAGCTCAAATGGCAGAGTAGGTATGGGCGGCTTTGATCTTTATAAAATAAGTTGGGGAGATAGAACCAAGCAGGCTAAAAATTTAGGCTATCCCATTAATACCTATTCAGATGAAATTTCCTATCATCAAAAATTTGACGGTACATCCTATTGGTCCAGAGAATTAACTTCTGATGAAAAATACCCACCTAGCAATATCTTTTATTTTAATGAGGAAAAGAAAAGGCAGGAAGAAGCTCGTTTAGTTTATGGATATATAACCGATATTGAAAATAATAAACCCCTTAGTGCAAAAGTGCAGATTTATGATTTATCTAAAGACACCCTTGTTCACGAAACAGAAACGGATCAATCTAACGGATTATATAAAATAATCATTCCTGCTGAATCCGAATATTCTTTTTATGTAGAGTCAGAAAATTATTTATTTGAGTCTAAACAAATTTCGGTAGAGCAGGAGAGAAAGCGCCAGGTGGATTTTCAGCTCCAGAGATTGAAAAAAGGTCAGTCAATACCATTAAATAATGTCTATTTTGAATTCGACAGTTATGAGTTAAATGAAAAATCAGAAAATGAAATCCGCAAAATAGCCGCTTTCTTAAAAGACAATCCTGATGTAAGAGTAGAAATAGCAGGCTATACAGATCAGCAAGGAAGGGATACCTATAATCAAAGGCTTTCAGAACAAAGAGCTAAAGCTGTATATGACGCCTTAAAGCAGATAGGAGTACCCACTTCACAAATCACATCCAAAGGCTATGGAGCAAAACCGCAACCTGATGGAAGCTTTGCTAAAACTGTAAGGTTAAAGATTATGTAAGAATTGATTTCTTTTTTTTAATGGAATAGTATAATTCACTCCCCTTTTTTTTAAAAAATAATGGGAATCTACAAGTAGAAATTCCCATTAGATTTTTTTATTTAACTGAAGGATATATTTTCATAAAGTCCATGTCGCAAAATAATATTTTATAATTTATATTTATACAGACTGTTTAGATTGTTTTCACTTGGTTAAACAAAAATAGTATAGGTATAAATTGGAATATTCTTATTTAATGCCTTTCTATAAGCAATTGAAAATTTGGCTGGTTGGGTAAAAGCACTTTATATTAATACCTTAAATTCGTTTGAAAGATGTTATATATTGAAAATATTTTAAAGAAAAGATAATGTTTTGTTAGGAAATTTAATCGAATGTTAATTATCTTTAAATATTAATAAATTTAAATCTAAACTAAATTAAGTATGAAGAAGATTCTACTAACATGTTTTATGTTGGTGTTCGTGCTATATGCATGGGCACAGGATCGCACCGTAAGCGGTACAGTAACTGACGCCGATACAGGCGAAGGCTTACCGGGTGTGAACGTTTTATTAAAGGGTACAGGTACAGGTGTTAACACCGATCTGGATGGGAATTATAAAATTTCTGTACCATCAGACGGAGGTACATTAGTATTCTCTTTTATAGGAATGGAGAAGATAGAGGTTGAAGTTGGTGCAAGATCTGTGGTTGACGTGCAGATGAAAGCAGATGTTGAGCAATTGAGCGAAGTGGTTGTAACTGGTTATGGTGCAGTAAAAAGGGCTGACTTAACTTCGGCTATTTCTACCGTAAGTGGTGAAGATATTCAGTCACAACCTATTGCAGGGATTGATAACTTATTACAAGGACGTAGTCCAGGGGTACAGGTTATTAATCAAAATGGTGCACCAGGAGCAAATGCCTATATCAGAGTTAGAGGTGTTGGATCAGTAAATGCTTCAAATGAACCTTTATTCATTATTGATGGTATTCAGTTGACTTCACAACAGTATAATGCTTTAAATCCAAATGATGTTCAGGAAATATCTATTTTAAAAGATGCTGCTGCTACTTCTATTTATGGTGCTAGAGCTTCAAATGGTGTTGTATTGGTAACTACAAAAGATGGATCTCAAACAAAAAAACCACAAATCACTTATAGATTTCAATATGGTGCCAAGGAAATGATTCCTAACAACTTTGAAATGATGAATAAGGAAGAGAAACTTCGTTATGAGGTAGAGGTAGGTCTTAGAACCGAGGAAAGTGCAGATGAATTGAGAAATTCTTTGGCGGCCCCTGATACTGATTGGATGGATGTTCTTTTAAGAAGAGGAACTGTTCAGACTCATGATTTGTCTTTTGCCGGGAATGGTGAAAAAAGCAAATATTTCTTTTCATTTGGAACTTATGATGAAGAAGGTATTTCTGTTGGTTCTAATTTCAATAGGGTTACAGGTAGAGCAAATACTGAATTTGAGTTAACAGATTATTTAAGTTTTGGTAATACACTAACTGTTACAAATTCTAGCAATAACCAAACAAGAGACAGGAATAACGTGCAGAACCCTTTTAGGGCTATGTATGATTACAACCCTTATGAGCCCGAGTTTATCCTTGATGAGGAAGGCAATAGAGAGTTGGATGAAAACGGTGATCCAATTTATAATCCTACACGTCAAGGTTTTAGTATTGGTGAAGCTTTAAGAAATAACCCTGAAGAAGAAAGATTCACAAATGCTATCGGAAACGTATTTGCAGTTGTTGAACCAATTGAAGGTTTAAGGCTTAAATCTGTGGCAGGTATTAACTACCGTATCAGAGAAAGGGAATATTATGTACATCCAGGCTCTATTTTAGATGGGTTTGTGGGTGATCCTGCAGCACCTGGAAGTAAAACCGATAATTTTGATGTCAGAAATCAGGTGAACTGGACAAATACTGCTAATTATGTTTTCACTCCTATTGATGGACATACTATAGGTTTAGTAGCTGGTACTGAATATATATTTTCTGATATTAAACAAAGTTCCATAAGTAGTAAAGGATTCCCTTCAGGGGATTTTACTACCCATGATAATGCGTCAGAGGTTACGAACGGTAGCACTTCCATTAATCAGTGGTCTTTATGGTCGCAATTTGGACAGGTATCATATAATCTTAATGAAAAGTATTTCGCTACAGGAAGTATCAGACGTGATGGATCTTCAAGATTTGGTGCTGATCAGAAGTATGGTGTTTTCTGGGCAGCAAGTGCTGGATGGAATATACATGATGAAGCCTTTATGGATGGTGTTGATGCTGTAAGTCAGTTTAAAATCAGAGGTTCAGTAGGTACATCTGGTAACATTCCAAACGAGCTTTATGCCTCAAGAGGTTTTTACGGATTCGGAAGTTACAACAATACAGTGACTAGAATTCCTACTCAACTTGAAAACAGAGACCTTAAGTGGGAAGAGAATTTTAATTATAGTGTAGGTATTGATTACGGAATATTTAATAACAGATTTTCAGGATCAGTAGATTATTATACCAGACATACACGTGATCTTTTATTTAACAGACCTGTTTCAAGAACTACTGGTTGGTCTTCAAGGCTAGAAAATATTGGTGAAATAGTTAATAAGGGGGTTGAATTAGAATTTGCTTTTGACGCAGTGAGAAGTAATGATTTTACTTTTACTTTATTAGGCTCTTTTGCTAATAACGAGAACGAAGTTCTTGATTTACAAAATGAAGGGGAAGATATAGTGAATTTTTCAGGTGTTTCTTTACTAAGAGAAGGACTTAAGGTGAACACTTATTACCTTGTAAGATATGCAGGTGTTAATCCGGCCAATGGAGAAGAGTTATTTTTGACTGCAGACGGCGAGGTTACTAATATTTGGAGTGGTGATAATGCTGTTGCAATTGAAGGAAAAACTCCTTTACCGACTTATTTTGGTAATTTCGGATTCAACACTGCCTTTAAAGGACTTGCATTAAATGTAAACTTTTATTACCAAGGAGGTAATTATGTTTATAACACTGCATTTGCTAATCAGCAATTGGCTAATGGAAATAATAGTGCTAGAAATAATCAAAGAGTTGACGCCTTCAATTACTGGAAAGAGCCAGGTGATGTTGGTGTATTACCTAAACCAGGTGTAAATGTTCAGACTTATACATCTGATAGGTATTTACAAAGAGCTGATTTCATTAGGTTAAGAAATATTAACTTGAGCTATAATTTACCTGAAACAGTTTTAAATTTAGCCAGATTAAAGCAGGTGCAGGTATTTGTACAAGCAACTAATCTTTGGACTTTCAACCCATTCTTTGATGGTGATCCTGAGGTTGGTAGAGGTTCAGAAGAGTCTGACTTAACAAATCTTGGTGAGATTACTTTATATACATTCCCTAATACAAGAGGGGTGACTGCAGGTTTAAATATTACATTTTAAACAATAATAAAATGAGAAAAATAATTTATATATTAGGTTTGTTTTCAGCCTTCACCTTCACTGCATGTGAAGATGATTTGAATTTGGAACCATTTGATGCTTTAGATACGTCCTCAGCTTTTGAAAAAAATGCTGATTTTACGCAGGCAATCCGTGGAGTATACCGGTCATTGCTAAATGCTAGTTATTATGGTGGGGAGTTTTACCTACTTCCTGATGTTATTTCTGATAATTTAATAATCAGTTCTGAAGGACGAACTTCTTACTCTGGATATTACTTATTTCAGCAAAATGGAGAACTTGCCTGGTTAGGTTTCTTTAATAATGCTCATAATACCATTCTAAGAACTAACTATATTATCGAAAATATAGATAATTTGGAAGATGGTGAGTTCAAGAATAATATCTTAGGACAGGCTTTAGCATTAAGAGCTATGGCTCACTTTGATTTAGGTAGAGTTTATAGTACACCTCCTCAATTTGCTTCTGGTGATGATTTAGGAATGGTGTATGTTACTGAAACAAATGCTGGATTAAAACCTGCCAGAATTGGTGTTAGTGAGTATTTTTCATTAATTGAGCAGGATTTTACTCAGGCAGTTGGTTTAATTAATGCTGATAACGGAACTGGATTCTTAAATAAAGCCTCTGTACATGGTTTATTAGCTAGATTCTATCTTTATACAGGTCAGGATCAAAAAGCTATCACTTCAGCTGATAACACAATAGCTGCTACGGGTACTTCTGTGGCAACCTTCGACGAATTCCCGGAAGTTTGGGATGATCAAACTGAAGCTGGTGTATTGTTCAAGGTAATAAATACTGATTTGGATCAGGTTAGAATAGGTGTTGTTTACAACCAGTCAGGTCCTGATGGTGTTAGAGATGAATATGTTCCTGATTTTGGATTTTTCCAGTTATTTGGTACTGAAGATATCAGATCGACTTGGTTTGAACAAGGCCAGTTTGCTGGTAACACTTATAACCACATTACTAAATATCTTCAAAGACCTGGAAGTAATCAGGCAATTGTAGATGCTAAAGTTTTGAGAATGTCTGAGATTTATCTTACTAAAGCAGAGGCTCATGCAAATTTAGATCAGGATGCGCAAGCATTGGCTGCTTTAGATGTAGTTAGAACGGAAAGATACGATGGATTTGTTTTACCAGGCACTGAAGCAGGTAATGCATTGGATGATGCTATAGCTTTAGAAAGAAGATTAGAATTGGCTTTTGAAGGTCATCGTCATTTTGACCTGAAGAGAAAAAATCTTCCAATAGTTAGAACAGATGCAGGTGATGAGGCTGATGGCGGTGGTATAGCGCCTCCACCTAACGCATTAACTTTACCGGCAAGTTCCCCATTATGGCAGATGCCAATTCCTCAGGCAGAGTTAAATGCTAATCCAAACATGCAACCTAATCCTTCTAATAATTAAAATAGAAAAGATATGAAAAAATTGTATTATATATTTCTAGCCTTGTTCACTTTCTCCTTTGGATGTGAACAGGAAGATGTTTTTGAATTAGAGGAAAGTAATACATTAGTGTATTTTCCTACAACTTCAGTGAATGAAACAGCAATACTAACAGGTCCTGGTCAGATAGTTCAGTCTTCAATTACAGTGACTGTAATTGGCGATGCACCATCTAGTGAATTGGAAGTTGCTGTTATCGTTGCTGAAGCTTCGACGGCAATTGAGGGAGTTCATTATAATCTTCCTTCATCATCTGTGGTTATTCCAGCAGGTGAATTTAGCACAGAGCTTGAATATGAGGTAATCTTGGATGGATTTGAATCTGTTGATGATGTTAGAACTCTTATACTTGAGTTGCAGGGAAGCGCTACTTCAGGTGTTGCAGAGCAAAATTTATCTGTGAACATAAGTATGAATATCTCTTGTCCAATTCCAGAAACAATATATGGAACTTACGATGTTGTTACTACGGATACTAATCCAGCTGGATGTAGTGGCGTGACTAATGTTGTAACAATTGAACCAGTTGAAGGTTCAATTACAGGGATTTCAATTTCTGATATAACTGGTGGCATTTACAAGAATTGCTATGGAGCAGATGATAACCCTGGTGTAATTAATTACAAGTGTGGGGAAATTATCCTTGACGAAGTTCCCGATGTAGTGTATGGAAGTGATACTTTCAATGGTTCTGGATTGTACGATCCTAGTACTGGTGAAATTACAATTACATTTTCAAATTCCTATGGAGACAGCGGAACTTCTGTATTAGTAAAGCAGTAATATTTTCTTTTAACTATTAAATACAAAAGGGGTTTAAACTCCTTTTGTATTTAATAAATAATTTTTTAATAAAA
>JBEPWY010000010.1:0-22694 GCA_041642185.1 Marivirga sp. | reverse complement strand
TGCAGTTGCAGAAATGGAAGAGGAGTATAGATATGGCTTTAACGGCAAGGAGAAAGACGTGGATTTCGATAACCACTACGACTACGGCTTCAGGATTTACAATCCAACGATAGCGAAGTTTTTAAGCGTGGATCCATTGACGAAGGAATACCCATGGTATACACCTTATCAGTTTGCAGGCAATACTCCTATAATGGCCATAGATCTCGATGGGTTGGAAGAAAAGGTTGTTATCTTTGATTTTGGAGAGGATAAACCTAGATTGTATTTTGCGGATAATAATTCAGAAGGAGAAGATGCAATTTCTTATTACTATTCTATTTTTACTAAAGAAGCCAATTTAGAAGAAAAGTTTTTGTTTAACTGGGTTCAAGGTTATATGGAATATTCAGAAAATGGAGGTCCCAATGGATATGGAACATTAACTGTAAAACAAAATGAGGAAGGTACTTATGATTTATCTTATTCAAGACATAGTGCTAAACCACATTATCAAGTTTTGCATGGTTTAAAGAGTGGATATAGCAATTTAGCCGCAGATACAAGAAGTAATAGAATTGGGAAAAGAATGACTTTAGCAATAGCAACTGCACCTTTTGCCGCTGGTACAAGTGTTATAGCAGGACTTCAAATGACTTTTTTAGGGAATGAATTGTTTAGTACTGGAGCTTCCGCAGCCAACAGTGAACTCGAAAGTAACTACAGTGGCTTTAGAAGCCTCGCTACAGAATATGGAGGAGAAGCTGGAGGAGAATACTATGACTATTTTGAAACAGCTATTAAAGGTTTATCATTTGGTGTATCAATGAAGGATGTATTTTATATAAAAACATGGGCAGATGCGATTGATAAAGGTTCGAAAGCAATAGTGGCCGAGATTGATCTGATCATGGATATTAAAAATAAAAGTGAAACTAAGGATAGTAAAGAGGATGCCACGGATAATAATCAACATTGATTGATGTCAGAATTTAAAAATTATAGTATAAAGAGTAGGCACGGTTTAATATTTGTGCTAATAATATTTTTATCTCTCATTATTTTTTTCTTATACATAAGTATAGATAAAGGTCAGATATTGATATTGTTTTCAGTATTAATATTCATTTTTATTTCTCATAAAGAATTATTTATGTCTAATGAATATATACTAATTAAAAATTCATTTTTACCATTTATAAAGTATAGGTTTCTGTTAGATGAAATAGCAAAAATTCAAATAGTTTATAAAGGTGGAATAGGTAGTCAAGAAGTATTAAAAGTTTATTTGAAAAAAGGAAAAAAAAAATCTTTCTATTTGACCTTGAACAGGAGATATGAAGAATTTATTTATGATGCAAGAGAAAAAAATATAGAGGTAGACACTAGTAGGCATCCTGATTTAAAATAAATATTTAATACTGCTCATCTCCAAGCTGGCGCAATCATTTTGCCTGTATACTCTCAACTCTTATATTTTTTTGGAAGTGTTAAAAGAAAACGGCCACTTGTACTAATAATAAGGCAGTGAAGCAATCAATTGAAGAGTAAAGATTCTCTATAAGAGAGAGCCTGCCTGCCTTTGGTAGGCCTTTGGCTGGGTTGGAGTGAGTTGATGTTGCGACCCCCATTGGCGCAAGCGTCCGCTTGTGACAAACCTTTATGAAAACCAAAAAGGCGCACGTGTTTCGCATGCGTCCTCTTATGCTAACATTATTTTAGAAGTACCAAAAGAAAAACAGCCACTATTAGAATGGTGATTGCGAATCTGCTTTTATTAAATTCTATAGCCAATACAAACGACAAGGTGGTGAAGCAATATATTGAAAGGGAGTTTTGTTGACAATTGACAAATTAGTTAATAGCCAACAGATTGCTTCACATAAATTCCGTTATCACGAAATAGCATGCTCGCAATTACCAGTTGGTGCAAAGTTTGGTGCAATGTCTGCACCTTCAAAAAGTCAGACGTGCACTTCCATCCGTTAGGGTAAGGAACCTAAATAATTAAAATAATCGTTACCTTTATAAAAGAAATAATAATTACGCAAATGGATATACAATCTGTTAAAATCGATCTTATACACTGGCTCACTGAGCTTCAGGACAAGTCAACCCTTAAAAAGCTACAAGGACTTAAAGAGCAACAAGAAATTATTTTTGAATTGAGTGCGGAACAAAAAAAGGAATTAGACAGCAGGCTTGAGAAGTATGAAAATGGAGAGATGAAGTTTTCCTCATGGGAAACAGTAAAGGACAGGATAAGGAATCGCGCAAAAGATGACCTATAATTACCAATTATCCGAAGAAGCTGAATCGGATATTTATGAGTCATATATTTGGTATGAAAAACAAAAGAATGGTTTAGGAGAAGAATTTTTAAGGATACTTGATGCCGCAGAACAAGCTATAATCAGCAATCCCAAAACTTATCATATTCGTTACAAGAAGAAAATCAGGGCTTTTGTAGTAGATCGTTTTCCATACTTGATTTTATATACTGTGAATGGCAGTGATGTTGATGTTATATCAGTATTCAATACGAATAAACATCCCAAAAATTGGAAGAAACGAGTAAAATAGTTGAGGTTATAAAATCCAGTGGTAGCCTTCGGTCAGCACGATTCCAAACCGTCAGGCCAATTGGTTAAATCCAAAGGCAATTACCCAATACTTATCTAGTGGGAAATTTAATAATCTGTGTTTTAAATGGAAAGCCTAAGAATGCAGTAATCGCCAACAGATTGCTTCACATGAAATGAGCATGATTAATTAACACCAACATAGGATGAATATGATTAAGCGAATTCCATACCGCTGTTGCTGCACAAGTTGTGACAACTAAAAATCAATTATTACACATGAATTCCGCTGGAACGGAATAACATGCTCTTAATAACCAATAGGGGGCAAAACCCGGTACTGACCTACGGTCTGACCTAAGAAGGAACAGCTTTCACTGTCATACTCAGTATTGGTTGTTGGTGGAAAACACCAACAACAGGAGTAAGATAGAGTTTTGCATCATAATATTCATTATTACTCTTAAGGCTATTTATATTAGAAAGAATTATATTAAACTTCACTTCAACGAGCTCCCTCTCCTTTGGAGAGAGCTTGCCAGCCTTTGGCTGGGCTGGGGTGAGTTGCCTGCCTTTTGGAGGCTTTTGGCTTTGTTGGGGTGAGGCGATAGTCTAATAGATTATTGGTGTAAAACACCAACAGGGGAGGTCTAACATCCAATATCATATTTCTATCCTCTAATATCTAACATTTCCAGTCTAAGCCCTAAAACGTCGGACATGGAAGAAACTTCTCTTTTCTTCTTTCCTTAATTTTAGCTACAAAATCATATACAATTGATATCTCATGCGCTCCTCCGCTGGAACCACCTAACTCGGAAATAGTGAAATCATAGCTGTAGCCCACCTCAAAATCTGGAAACTTAAAACCAAACATAAACACCAAAGCATCTCTATCGTATAAATTACTTTCATGCGATTTACCAAAAGGAACCCCTCTGTACCATAAACCTGCCGAAATTGGGTCATAATGCCAGTTAATTCCTACATCTAACTGGTTAAATTCTCCTTGCTGCTTATAAATAAAGGATGGTGCCAAAGATGAAATTCTATCAAACTCCTTAGGTCCACGGTAAAGCGGAATCCTGATACCTCCATGAATAGACACTCTCATATCCAATGGATTTGAGTCTCCCACCAATGACATATTGGGCTCAGTGATATGATGGAAAGCCACGCCTCCCCAAAACATTTTAGTGTAAGCTAACAAGCCAGTAGAAAAGTCAAAATATCTTATATTCTGTACATTTTTCAATTCCGCATCAAAAGAAATATCACGGTCATTGGCCAATTGATCTCCCAGCGTTAAACCACTACTGTTCAAACCGGCAAAATTATAGGAAAAATGAGTGCCTGCTGAAATAACCAGTTTTTTATTAACCTCAATTTTATAGGAATAGAGAAATCCTATATTTGTATTTCCCAGATCGCCTGCTCCGGCTGCATCTTTTGTCAATAATAAACCGAAACCACTGCTCAATTCCTCAAGATTGTAGTCATAAGAGACAGCCATTGTTCTGTAGGCTTTTGGTAAGTTTGGCCATTGCATTCTTGCATTAGCTGTTAACCTGTGCATTTTACCCGTACCCGTAAAAGCAGGATTAAGGTATAGTGGTGCCGCATAATACTGGGAAAACTGAAAGTCCTGAGCATTTACCTTCTGTAGGCTTATACCTAGAAATGCAATGATTAAACCCAACCAAAGTTTATTAGTAATTGTTTTCAAGTCGTATCTTATTTGTCGTTTAAATTTCCATTAGTTGATCAATTACTAAAATCTTTATCTTATTAAAGTAACATCGCCCAATTTCACTTCTCTTCTTCCATTTTCATATAGTAGTTCCATACGGAATACATATACACCCATTGGCATTAACTTTCCTTTGTAATAACCATCCCAACCGACATCCTTATCATTGGATTCAAAAATGAGTTCGCCCCATCTATTATAAATTTTCATATCATACTTCTCAACACCTTTTACTAATGGGAGAAATATATCATTACTTTTCGTGTCATTTTTCGCTGAACCGGGTCCACCTCTGTTCGGAGTAAAGGCATTAGCTACCACCGCATCTCCACCGGTTAATACTAACACCTGAGATTCTCTTTTTAAAGTATCTGTACAACCTGTAACAGAATTAATAGCCACTAAGGTGATATTGTAAATACCACTATCTGCATAAACATGCACAGGCTCTTGCTCGAACGACTCATTACCATCTCCAAAATCCCATAGAAATTGATCGGCTCCAATGCTAGAATTAGTAAACTCTACCTTTTCGCCAGTAAATACCTCAGAATAGCCAGATTTAACCCTGAAAATGGATTGTGGCGTTTCATAAACCGTAATATATTCTGTTTTTACTTCTTCTACCGGCTGGCCTGTAATATTATTAGCAGATAACCTCACCGTATAAATTCCAGGTTGAGTATAAGTATGGGTTGGATTAATTACTCTCGATGACTGATTGTCACCAAAATCCCATAAATAGGTACTGGCTGTTGCATATTTTGTTAAATTTTCAAAATTAACAGTTAGTGGTGCACAACCTTCTCGAATATCAGCTCTGAAATCTACTATGGCTGGTATAGCATTTATAGTAATAATGGATTGTGTATTATCACTACATTCTCCATTAGTTGCCTTCATAGTAACAAAGTAGGTGCCATAGGTTTCATATTCATGTGTACCAGGATCCTGCTCGGTAGAAGTATTTCCATCTCCAAAATCCCATGTATAATCCCACTCTTCTTTATTAGTAGTGGTATTGGTAATTGTGATGGTTGATTCTGGCAGATCCATATTAGTAGGGGTAGCAATAAAACCTGCAACTAATTCAGAAGCTACCACCACACTGGCTGAACCACTTCCACTACTTTCACATATTGGGGTGTTACTGTCTTTTACCGAAACTACTGTATAGTTGGTCGTTACAGTAGGGCTCACAGTTTCATAATGTCTGTTATATGGTGTGTTAAAAGTCTTGTTGGTGGTTCCATCATTATAAGTGACGGTCCATGGCCCTTTTCCTGTTAAATCAAATCTTAGACTTGCTTCTTCACCGTAGCAAATAGAGTCCGAGGCAGACAATACTACAGTAGGAACTTCTCTCACATTAATTCTTACAGGTAAACCGAAATTATTGGCAGGACATCCATTGGCATCAATCACACTGAAAATTCTGTAATTAGTGGTTTCAACTGGCGATACCATTTCCTGGTGGTTTGCGGCCAACCCATTAAATATTAATGTATCTTCCACGTCATTAATGGTCATCTTAACTGTAAATGGAGCAACTCCTTTAGCGAAAACAAAATCAAGAGGAGTGGAGCTTCCTTCACAGATAGAGGCATTACCAGTCATGGCCACTTCAGGAGTAGGTAACGTTTTTACGATAGCGGTACCAGATCCAGGAGCACTACATCCATTATCATCCACTACCTCTAATAGTTTATATTCAGTTATTTCAGATTGAGGAGTAATTTCGAAAATGTGAATTGTACTACTATTGCTATCTGTCGGGTCATGCCCTGCTATTGGTTGAATATCAGTGATAGCAAAAATATTTATTCCATCAGTAAAGCGTATAGCCCATGGACCATAGCCAAATAGTGATACACCTATTTCTACAGGAACATTTAAACAAACTTGAGCATCATCCTGTAAAGTAAATATTTCCGCATGCGGTGCGGGGTTTACATTCACAACAGCAGAGTCTGCTGTTACATTGCCAGAACAACTGATGTCACTTACACTTACCAACTTATAAACGGTGCTAACAACAGGTGAAACCGTTAATGCTATTGCAGGGCTGCTGGAATTGACGGAAATTGTATCAGTTCCATCAGTATATTCAACATCCCATGGACCAAGTCCAGATAAATTAATCCGTAAATCAGCAGATTCACCTTCACAGATGGTGTAGTTGCCGGCAATAGTTGCAGTTGGGGCTATTTCAACATTTACCCGTACATTATTACTGGAAGGTTTACCCGGACATGAGGAGTATTCCCTATCGATGATTTCTTTGATAGAGTAATTAGCAGAAACAGCAGGTTTTACCCATATTTCATCTCCATTGTTTATATTTTCAATAGTGTCATTCTCAAATCCATTGTATAAAACCACATCATAACCCAAAGTGCCTGGGCCGTTTAATGTGAATTTTAAAGTAGTGGAATCACCAGGACAAATAGGTGAAGCCCCTGAAAGAGCAATTGATCCCGTAGGGCCCGGAACAATATTTACAGGGAATTTCACAGTATCGCCTTTACAAAAATTAGCGTCTGTCACTATCACCATTATTTCAGGGTCTGGGTCTGAAGGTACAGGTCCAAAATCTACTTTAACAGTATCTGAATGTGTGTTTCTGCTGGAAATATAGGCGAATTCCGGAACAATCCATTGATAGGTATAGCCAGTTTGATGGATAATAGCGTATTCCACATTTCTTTCATTTTCACAAACTAAGCTTGGACCGCTGATAGTTGGCTTGATAGGTTTAGGGAATACAGTGATTTCCTGAATAGCTGACACCTTTGAACAAGGTCCATTACCGGTAACAGTTTGCCTGATCTCGTAAATTTGGTCGCTACTTGTAGAGTTAGTAAACGTTTCAATTATATCACCATCTGCATCAGGAGTACTTGTAAATGTATTCCATGTAGCACTTGTTTGTAATTTTCTTTCATACAAATAACTTAAGCCTGTTCCTTGAGCATTTCCTTTAATTTCAAAATCAGAAGGAGAGCAACCGGTTTTGTTAAGCAAAATAAATCCGGGCCGAACTATAGGGTATAACTCTACAATATCTGACTTACTGACAGAGCAATTATTAGGAGTTTCTGCAGTTACCTCAACTGTATAGGTTATTGAGCCCCCTGTACCATTAGGGTTGTTGTATGTATGCGTTTGAGTAAGGTCCTGACTGATTACAGTTGAGCCGTCGCCAAAGTTCCAACGGAAATTTGTTCCTGTTGGATATACTGAAGTTGATAGTATCTCAAAGCTAAAGTCATAATCTTCATCACAGGCAGGATTTGGAGCATTAATCTTAAAATCAAGTTTTGGCTCTTGGAATACACGCACTACATAAGTGGAATCATCAATACACGAGGTAAATGCAGGATTTACAGCTGATAAGGTGATTTCATAATCTATATATTCATGATCTGTATTAATTAAAGGAGCAAGAGTATCCCCACTGAACTTAACACCTGAACCATTTTCCGGACCACCACTTTGAATGACTGTTCCGCTGATTGGATCATATACTTCATAATTCCATTCAAAATTCCCTGTATTACCTGAAACAGTACTGGAATTATTTTGAATGATAACATTACTCAAGGGGGAACAGCCCTGGTTTTTATTAGTACGGAAATTTACTATTGGTGTATCATGAATAGTAATATCAAGAGGATTGCTCAAGGTGAATATACATTTGCTCTCATGGCTTGCAACTAAATTCAGCTGGTATTTACCTGGCTCAGTAAAATCATAATCTATTCCATTACTAAAGTCCGGGTCCGGATAATCTTCACCTTTAAATATTTTTTTTATTACATAAGCTGAACCATCCCATTTGGTTAGTTCAAATTCCCATGTAGTAACTCCGGTGAATGCAGTGAGGTCTGTTGTGTTTTTAAAAGTATAAGTGCTTGGAAGGCAGCTTTCTGATACATTATTAATATCAAAATTAACATCTACTACAATGTCTTCCTTTTCTTCAACTAAACCATTATACGTTTTTGTTTCACTGCTACAAGGGGTAAGTGTTTCTGTGGTAAGATCAACAGTAAAATTAAGATCTCCATTTCCATTATCCTGTCTTGGCACTTTAATTACTATATAATCATTGCTGGTAGAGCCACCTGCCTCAACTGTAGCTGTTGAAGGACTAACAGCCCAAATATATTTAGCAAGACCCTTTTCTGTAGTTTCAAATCTGAATTGAACATAGCTACATTCCTTAACTTCCTGAATTAAGGTGAAATCTGCGCTAGGCTGAGGTTGTAATTTAACCGATCTGATTTTATTAGATACACAGAAGGTACCGGTAACTACTTCAAGCTCTATTTCAAATGTTTTTACTGCACCAGATTTGTTCTCAAAAATATGACTAAAAGTTTCGGAGGCTTCATCTAAAGGATCCCTGGTTATTGTAACTGTAGTATCAACCGCACCAGTACCTGCGTCACTAACTGTCCAAATGTATTCAGTAGCATTAAACCCTTGAGTTGTGCCATCAGTTTGGAAATAAAATTCTTGTGGGGAACAATAATCAGTCCCTGCATTATAAGGGTTAGGGGGATTCAATAAATCGAGCGGATCACCATCAAAAATATTAAAGCCTGCATCGTCAGCCGGTAAAACCACCACATTTATAAGGGTACTACGAGTAACGCAACCATTATCCGCTGTGGCAACCAATCTAACAGTATATGTTTGATTGGAAGGAGTAGTGTTGGAGAACATATTTATCTCTACTGTCTCGTTGGCATCGCCAGGAGCACCAATTGGCTCTGTGGTTACCACACTATTAAAATCAGTGATTTCCAGGAAATAGGAAACAGGATCAACAGATGCATGGTTAAGTGATAAATCAGTTGTATTGGTAAAGTTTAGAAAAGTACCAGGACAAATCGGATCGCCAGTATAGACATCACCCGCTGAATAGGAATCATAATCATCTCTATAAAAAGCTTCCACTTCAGAAGCAGGATTATTTTTTACTATTACTGTAGCAGTATCAATTTTTGATACACAAGCGCCTTTATCAGTTTTTACCCTTAAGGCTACTTTATATTCTCCAGCTGCAGGGTAGGTATGATCATATTTACCAGAATTGAAATCTCCGGCAGTTAAAGTTGTTATTGTAGCCTGACTATCAAAAGTTCCTTGAGGATCTGTTACAAAATCTGTTGGATCGAAATTAAATACAAATTCCCATTCAGTAATAGCATCTCCATTAATTGATTGGTCCAGGTTTGATAAATCTGTAAAAGTAGTGGCATCTCCGTCACAAATTTCAGCAGCAGAAAAATCTGGTTCAGGGGTGTCATAAATATATATTGTTTTTACATCGATAGTAGGGCAGGGTACGGTATTGCTTACAGCTTCTAAACTTACTTCATAAGCACCAGGGCCTACTATTTTAATCGAGGATAGATCGGTATCGTTAGAAATGACTGATATATCATCAATAACGCCACCAGTACCTTCTACCTGTGTTATGTTCCAGGTATATGCATCAGCATTTACTGATACATTGTTTGTTGTGAATTCAATACTATCACAACTTGCAGTGTTATTCAAGCTGAAATCCGCTATTGGTCCATTTTCTATTCCTATCCAAATTGATTCATAAAATACGCAAGGCTCTCCTATATTGCCTCTGGTAATTCTTAAACCTACTCTAATGGGTGAATTGGGTATGTAACTAGCATCATAAGAAGTATTAGCATTTCTGCTAGTAGAGTTTTCATCAAAATTATTTGTATCTCCATCCCAATCAAAATCCCATGCATAAGAATCACCGCTTACACCAGGTTTATGACGAAATCTAACCGGATCGCCAGCACAGAAAGTAGCAGCAGGATTGTTGGTATTGTCTCTCCAACTACCCCCATTATCCCGGACTTCGGGGTCTGGATTTGGAGCAGGAACAATTTCAATTGTTATTACGGTTTCTACAGGGTCGTTATCGGCATTTGCAGCATCAGCGAAACTAGGTGTGCCTGGAATGTCAGGATCATCAAAGGGGTTGCAGGCATTCCAAGACCTCAAAGTAATATCGAATGTCTGGCCAGCTGCTGTATTAGACCCATCAATGTAAATCTTACCTGTGGGATCCATTTCCAAATCACCGGGTAAAATATTTAATCCAGGGTCTAACTGTACAGGTTCTTGAAAATCAGGATTAGTGTATGCAGGATTTACATTAAAAACCTCGTTATTAATATTTATTCCATCTATTACAACATCGGGTATTGGGTTGGTTCCATCAGTATTATAAACCCACTGAAACCAACGATCACCATCATTGTTGGATAAGGGGCAGTTATATGTTGTTATATTTTCTAAAGGATTGATTTCTACATCTTGTCCTTCGCAAATCGTAATTAACGGGGCTCTTTCAATATTTAAAGAGCCTGGTGCGATATTATCTTTTTCCCAATAATTAGTGCTTACACTGTTTGTAGTTCCAGGGCATAACACGCTGCTAGGGTGTGTGGCTGGGTTTTGACCAGCATCTACAAATACTATAGTGACGTCTACAATATATTCGCAATTTTCAAGATTTTCAGGATATTTTTTATAAGCATATCTATCTGGACCGAATGCCGGTGCCGGAGGTCCAGTGGGAGGAGCAACAGCTGGAGTGTTATCTATTTCATAACTACTTCCAACAAGTATGGTGGGATAATATTCAATATTTCCAGCTCCAAGGAAACCCCAATCTACCTGAATATAAACATCTTTACCAGAAGGAACATCGACAGACGTATATCTCTTACCAATCCAAACCTCTTTCTCTCCACCACAAAAATTAGCTTCAATTGGATCAAAAGTTCCTACTCCACTTGTAGAACCACATTGCCCAGATACTTGTTCTATAGAAAAAAAGTAAAAACAAGAAAAAAATAATAAAAGTAGATGTTTTGTCATATGCGTATTCGAACTTAACATTACAAAACTATATTTTTTATTTATAAGATAAAAACACATTTCCATCTAAGATTACATTCTGTTCATCGAAAAAAAATACAAATAGCTTGTGTAAAACAAACTTGAATGCGTTTAAATGAGCTTTGTTACTATTGTAAGTAAAAAAGTCATTTCTTTTAATGAAAAATGTTACAAGTAATAAAAAGCGGATTGGTAAAAGGTTGAAAATTTTTATTTAATTATGTATTGTAAACGTAAATCTAACTTTTTTTAATTATTGATACAAGTTTTTCTGTATTTTTTGCAACATTTCAATGCCAATAATCATTAATAAGTTGTATAATTTTAGTTTAGCTTCATTCAATTTATCTTTATTAAATTATATATTTGTGAAATGTTAAAAAGACTATTGCCCTTTGTTATTTTATTTGCCCTTTCAGCTTGTTTGCCTGATGAATCCGGATTCGATGGTTTTAGAAGACTGGAATTGCAGCGCCTTTTATCCAATCACAGTGAAAAAACATGGGTATTAGACTATCGACTAATTGATGGGGAAGAGGTAACTTTCGAAATGCCTACTCATCCAAGACGGTTAATTTTTAAATATACTACTTCTGCTACAGATAAGGATAGTTTGTTTTACATTAATAGAAATGTTGAATATAATTCCGTTAACGATACTTTGAAAGGCTTTTGGTATGTCCCCACAACAACTACCCCTCAAATTACTACTGATAGTGTAGTGTTTGTATGGCAATCTGTAGATACCAATCATTTTGCAGTGAAGGATATCAATCCTGATTTTTTTGAGATCACAAGCCTTTCCGATAGCCCTAAGCTTGTGGAGCAATTTAGTTCAAGCAGCAGAAAATGATCTTAATCGCTTATTAACTAATAAAAACAATAAAGTTTGGGAATTGAAAGCCCGCAATGAATTTGGAGTGGAATCAAGTTTGAATATTGTATTATCAACAAGCAACTGATATTTAATTATGTGAAAAATAAGTAAGGATAGCTTGTGGTTTTACCGATCAGTTTAACGGGCTGAGCGACAAAAAATACAATCAAAAAGATTTAAGGGATTCATTCTAAATATAGGGAATGCTGATCAAATTGATGATGGTTTTAATTAAGGGCGTTAAATTGTTGTTTCCTAGCTTTATAAATTCATTAAATGGACAGCAGCTATTCCGGCAGTTTCTGTCCTGAGTCTGCTTTCTCCTAAACTCACTGTTATAAAGCCGGTTTTTAATGCTTTTTCAACTTCTCTTTCACTAAAATCACCTTCAGGACCAATCATGATCAGTGTATGATTTTTAACCGATAATTTATCCTTGAAATGAACAGGATTTTCAAAATTTACATAAGCCAAACATTTTAAATCTTCTTCTACTGAATGAATGAAATTATTAAATGTTACCATTTCATTTAATTTTGGCAAAGTGGCTTTAACAGATTGTTTCATAGCACTAATGGCTTTTTTCTCCAATCGCTCTAACTTTAATACTTTACGTTCCGAATGATCGCAGTTTATAAAGCTAATCGTATCAATACCAAATTCTACAGCTTTTTCTATAAACCACTCCATTCTGTCGATATTTTTGGTTGGAGCTATAGCAATGTGCCTGTTATATAAAGTTTTCTTCTCATTACGAACTTCCGTTACCTCAAATTCACATTTTTTATGATTGGCCTGGGTTATAGTTGAAGTGTAAAAATTTCCTTTACCATCAATCAAATTGATGGTATCACCGCTTTGCTTTCTTAATACTTTAATACAGTGCTTCGATTCCTCAGGATCTAAAAATTTTACTTCTGGTAGGAGAGGCTGGTAGAATAATATCATACTCAAAAATAATTAAAATTTTTGTCTATCATAGGCTTATAACCCAATTTCCAAGTCTTTATCCAGTATCAACTTTCACTCAATATTATTTTTTATTGATTTCTATAATTTAATCATTTTTTTAAACTCAGTACTTTCTCCTGTTTTCATTTTTATATTAGCCTTATTCACCTATTTTTGTGCCTTTCTGAAAAATAAATATGGATTATATAAGAGGGCTAATTGGATTGCTGGTCTTGGTAGGCTTTGCTTATCTCTTTTCGGTAAACAAAAAGAATATTGACTGGCGATTAGTAGCTACAGGTTTATTGCTTCAAATAATATTCGGTCTTTTAATTACTAAAGTAGAATTTGTAGAATTACTTTTTAAAAAGGTATCTGATGCATTTGTGATTTTCCTGAGCTTCTCAGGTGATGGCGCAAGGTTTTTATTTGGAGACTTAGCAGGTGATACATTTGGATTTATCTTTGCCTTTCAGGTTTTACCTACTGTTATTTTCTTTTCAACTGTTACGGCCGGGCTTTATTATTTGGGTGTATTGCAGAAGCTGGTTTTTGGAATTGCCTGGATTATGTCTCGTACTATGAGGCTGTCCGGTGCAGAGAGTCTCTCAGCTGCAGGAAATATTTTTCTAGGCCAGACGGAAGCTCCTTTATTAGTACGACCTTTTGTGCCTAATATGACGCGGTCTGAATTAATGTGTTTAATGACAGGTGGAATGGCTACTATAGCCGGTGGTGTTTTGGCTGGTTATGTGGCTTTTCTTGGTGGAGACGATCCTGTACAACAGTCAAAATTCGCTTCTTATTTGTTAAGTGCTTCTATTATGAATGCTCCAGCAGCTATAGTAATAGCCAAAATATTAATACCGGAAACCAACCCTGATGCTATTGACGACAAACTTCAGGTAAGCTCTGAAAAATTGGGTGTTAATTTAATTGATGCCTTATCGACAGGTGCTGCCGATGGATTAAAACTTGCTTTGAATATTGGAGGTATGCTTTTGGCTTTTATAGCCGTAATTGCAGCAATTAATTACTTTTTAGGCAATGTAGTGGGAGAACTCACCGGCCTTAATACTTTTGTTTCTCAATCTACTAATGGTACATTTAGCACTTTTAGTTTAGAATATATTCTAGGACAAGGTTTTCGCTTATTTGCCTTTGCCATGGGGGTAGAATGGAATGATACTTTGGCTGTTGGAAGTCTTTTAGGTCAAAAAACTGTTATCAATGAGTTTGTAGCTTATATGAGTCTCGCAGATCTAAAAGAAGCAGGAGCTTTATCTGAAAAATCTATTATTATCGGGACTTATGCACTTTGCGGATTCTCCAATTTCAGTTCCATAGCTATTCAGGTAGGAGGGATAGGAGGCATGGCTCCCAATCAACAAGGCAATTTATCTAAGTTAGGTATGCGAGCATTGTTAGCCGCTACAATTGCCTGTATGATGACAGCCACTATAGCAGGGGCTTTAATGATTTAATTCTTTTATGTAAATAAGACTTCCTGCCACATCCAAAGGAACGGCTGCTAATACCCTGTGGATTTTATAGTATGAACATTCCTGCCGATATAACGATAACCTATATATCCTTTGTAGTGGATTAAACTCAAAAAAGCCTCTACCAATAATTTTCTATTGGGTTTGATTGGTTTACTTTCACAATAACTTGTGGTAAAAGGGATCCGACCTAATTTAGAGCTTACTATCATGAGTAAGGTAGGAATATCTGTTCAACAAATAAAAATCATTCCTTATTGGGCGGAGTAGATGTTTAAAGGCTATTTAATTAATGCCGGAAATTCATGGTGCTACTGAAGGGTAAGGACAGTTTTTACATCTTTTCAGAAAATAAATACAGAAGGATTCAGGCAAATCTCCCGATATAGATCTAATTCTGAGGAACTGCAAACGCCGGGAAAGTCTCCTTTTTTGCCTAGCATATCTGTCACCAACTGAAAATGCAAATGTGGTGGCCAGTCTCCGTTTTCAGGAAAGGGACCTAATTCACAAAACTTCTCTCCTTTCTTTATTTTCATTCCCAAAGATAAATTCTGAAGGCTTTTAACACTTAAATGCCCATAAAGGGTATAAAAACTATGACCTTTTAATTGATGCTCCAAAATGATAGTAGGTCCATAATCACCAAAGTTGTTATTGTCTGCAAAACTATGAACAGTAGCATCTAAAGGGGCATAAACTGGATGAAAAGCATCAGTCCATACATCCATTCCTAAATGATAACATCTTGGCTCAGTTTGTTGAAAATGAGCACTCCTTTTATAAATAACTCTGTTTTCAAGGTAACCGCCATAGCCGTACCTTTTTCCTGAGTGTTTTAAATGGCTTAAAACAAAGTCGTTAAAAATAGCAGTTTTTGATAAATCAACCTTACTTAACTCTTCATTCCTAGTGGTAAAATCCATTTGCATACTATTAGAATCATTTAGCTTCTTACCCATTATAGGGGAAATATCATAGTCTTCTAATTGCTGTTGAATGGTTTTATTCATCATAAGTAATCTGATTTAATATAGTTAAGTAAAAAAAAAACGACTGTCAAGAACCAGTATTAGGTTTATAACAGTCGTAATTTTAAATTTATGATAACTGAAACGTATAAATTATGCGTTAGTTAAATTTGGTTTTGGAGCACCAGCCATTATTTCTTCATTAGCATACTCTTCATATTTTTTGAAGTTTTCATTGAATTCAGTTGCTAATTTATTGGCCATTTCATAATAACCTTTGTCATTTTTCCAGGTCTCTCTCGGGCTCAAAACTTCAGATGGTATGTTAGGACAAGTTGCAGGAATTGCACATCCAAAGATGGAGTGATTTCTATAACCTACGTCATTTAAACTACCATTAAGAGCTGCTGTAATCATGGCTCTTGTATATTTTAGTTTCATTCTTGATCCAACTCCGTAAGGTCCACCTGACCAGCCGGTGTTAACCAACCACACGTTCACCTTGTTTTCACTCATTTTTTTACCCAGCATTTCGGCATAAGTAGTAGGGTGAAGCGGAAGGAAAGGTGCCCCAAAACAAGCTGAAAAGACTGTTTGTGGTTCTGTAACGCCTGCTTCGGTTCCAGCAACTTTTGCGGTGTAGCCAGAAATAAAGTGGTACATTGCCTGACCTTTACTTAATTTGGAGATTGGAGGCAACACTCCATAAGCATCGCAGGTAAGAAAGAATATATTTTTAGGGATACCTCCAATAGAAGGAGAAACAGCATTATCAATATGGTCTATAGGGTAGGCTGTTCTTGTATTTTCTGTTACACTTACATTTTTATAATCAACAGTACGAGTACCGGGAATAAAGCGAGTGTTTTCTACAATAGCTCCAAATTTAATAGCATCAAAAATTTGCGGTTCTTTTTCCTTGGTCAAATCAATAGTTTTAGCATAGCAGCCGCCTTCAAAATTGAAAACTCCTTGTTCTGTCCAGCCATGCTCATCATCACCAATTAAGCCTCTTTCCTCATCTGCAGATAAAGTGGTTTTCCCTGTACCTGATAAGCCAAAGAAAATAGCGGTATCTCCATCACCTTTTTCACTCATATTGGCAGAACAGTGCATGGAAAGTACATTATGATTAGTAGGTAGGGTGTAGTTCAATACAGAGAAAATTCCTTTTTTCATTTCTCCGGCATAACCAGTACCTCCAATTAATATGATGTTTTTACTAAAATTAACTATTGCAAAGTTTTTCTGACGTGTTCCGTCTACTTCCGGATCTGCTTCAAATTCCGGAGCATTTATAATAGTAAAAGTAGGTTCAAAAGTCTCTAATTTATACTTCTCTGGTCTCAGGAACATATTGTAGCAAAATAGATTGTGCCATGCCTGAGTATTAACCACCCTTAAATTCAGTCGGTAAGTTTTATCAGCACCTGCATAAGCGTCTCTTACATACACTTTTTTATCTGCAAGAAAATCAAGCATTTTTTGGTGCAATGCATCAAATTTTTCCGGGTCAAAAGGAATGTTGATATTTCCCCACCAGACTTTATCGGCAGTTTTGTCATCCTTTACAATAAATTTATCTTTTGGGGATCTTCCGGTGAATTTACCGGTGTCACACATTAAAGCACCTGTGTCTGTAAGTACGCCTTCTTTGTTAAGTAAGGCATGTTCTACCAGTTCAGCAGGAGTAAGGTTCCAATAAGCTTCACTTACATTTTGCAAGCCAAGACTTTCAAGTCCGGCTTTAGAGGATTTAAGTCCATATTCCTTCATTATCTTTTGATTTTTACGAGATTGATTCAATGGTTTAAGGGCAAAGTTAAATAAATTAAATAGCTAATAAAGTAATTTTTATAGTAATTGTTTAGATTTTGAAAGTGTATAAATTACACTATCTGCTAATTTTAGCGGTATTTTGCCATGCAATTTGGTTTAATGGGTTGTCCGTATTAGTTTTAGCAACTTGAATTTTTAATTTTAATAACTATTAGATTATATGAGTTCTGAAAAAACCTTTTTTGGCCATCCACGAGGACTAGCCACCTTGTTTTTTACTGAAATGTGGGAGCGTTTCAGTTACTACGGTATGCGCGCCTTATTAGTTTTGTTTATGGTAGCAGCTATTGAAGATGGTGGTATGGGCATGGATGATAAGTCAGCCACAGCTATATATGGATTATATACCATGTTTGTTTATTTGTTGGCTTTACCTGGTGGATGGCTTGCAGATCGCTTTTTTGGTTTACAGAAAGCTGTTTGGTATGGCGGTATAATTATTGCTATAGGCCATTTCTGTATGGCAGTACCTTCCGATGAATTCTTTTTCATAGGATTGGTATTAATAGTATTAGGTACAGGTTTATTAAAACCCAACATCAGTAGTATAGTTGGCGGGCTTTATTCTGATAATGAACCAGCTAAAAGAGACGCAGGATTCTCTATATTTTATATGGGTATTAACTTAGGTGCTTTTATAGCTCCTTTAATAACAGGGTATTTAGGAGAAAGCGTAAATTGGCACTTTGGTTTTGGAGCCGCCGGTTTTGGTATGTTGTTAGGTGTAATACAATACAAATTAACCAGCAAAAGCCTGGATGGTGTGGGTCTACATCCTGAAGGTTACGATCCTGCTAACAGTTTACAAATAAGCTTAAGGAAAAAAATTAAAGTAGGAATATATGTTTTCCTGATCGCTCTTGTGGCCTTAATACTATTAGCCACTTTAGGATATATTGATATTGATGCTGTTAAAATTGCAAGTGTTGCCAAATATGTTGTGGCAGGAGCTTTAGTTTTATTTTTTATTGTTACTTTTTTATTCGGAGGACTTAATAAAGATGAAACTAAAAAAGTGGGGGCTATTGCTCTATTATTAATCTTTTCTGCAGTTTTCTGGTCTGGTTTTGAGCAGGCTGGATCTTCTCTTAATCTTTTTGCAGAACGTTATACCGACAGACAATTAGGATCATGGTTAATGCCTGCAAGCTGGCTACAGAGTGCTAATCCATTATTTATAATAGTTTTATCGCCTGTATTTGGATGGCTTTGGGTGCAGTTAGCTAAGCGTAATTTAAATCCCAACATTCCTATTAAATTTGCTTTCGGACTCATTTTACTAGGTCTTGGTTTTGCAGTAATGGTAGCCGCTTCATTAATAGTGGTTTCAGGAGATTCTGTTTTACCAACCTGGTTATTGTTAACTTATTTCTTGCATACATCAGGTGAGCTTTTCTTAAGTCCTGTAGGCTTGAGCGCTGTTACTAAACTGGCTCCTAAGCGATTGGTTGGTCAAATGATGGGAGCATGGTTTATGTCTGTAGCTTTTGGTAACTTAATAGCTGGAATTGTAGCTGGAGAATTTGACCAGGATGCTATTGCCAGTGATCCTTCACTTTTACCAGGCATATTTATTTATATTACTCAATTTACCATTGGAGCGGGTATCGCTGTTCTTATTTTGAGTCCGATCATTAAACGATTGACAGGGAATGTGAAATGATTCACTTTTATCAATGAGTTTACATTGGATTATTCAATTTAATTAAAAATTATTGTAATTTGTAGATAATTAATCCTTGCTCAATGTAATATTTGAACTAAATAATGATAAATACCAAAGAACAGTATACACAACAAAAGGATAGCGAAAATCTGCTTTTGGGCTATAAAGGTGAAATTACCGATAGTCTGACTGCAAATTTGCTATCATTAGCTGAGAACAAGTTGGCTATGGTGGAATACAATTCTCGGTTGAAGAAAAAGGTGTTTCATATTTTAGTTGAAGTTTTACAAAACATATATCATAATTTTAATGATTTAATTAATGCTCCAAATGATTATAAGGAAGTATTTATAATGATAATAAGAGGTGTAAAATCTTATGATATTATTGCAGGTAATTACTTAAAAAAACAACATTGTATGAAGCTTCAAC
Organism: Marivirga sp.; assembly: GCA_041642185.1. Classification (GTDB taxonomy): domain Bacteria; phylum Bacteroidota; class Bacteroidia; order Cytophagales; family Cyclobacteriaceae; genus Marivirga. The sequence goes on along the minus strand of JBEPWY010000010.1, from coordinate 3,200 downwards.
AAAGAATTGATGAGGTGAATAGTATGGATGCCGATTCGCTAAGGGCAAAATACAGAATTAGACTAGACCAAGGGGAGTTTACCGAGATCGGAAGAGCCGGTTTAGGGATTATGGATATGGTACGAAAATCTGGGCAGCCTCTGGAATATGATTTTCTTCCAGTAGATGAAGAATATACATTTTTTAGTCTAAAGGCAAATATTCAGTATAAATGAAATAATAAAATATAATATGGAGGCTTATTATTTAGAAGCAACACCGAAAACACCAAGACTTGATTTTAATCCTGATGCTGACACATTTGTTATCTCAGGTAGATCAATTCCTGAAAATTCTATCGAGTTTTATAAGCCATTGCTCGATTGGTTGGATGATTATGTTAGTAATCCTAAAAAATCTATTATTTTTGAAGTGAAACTTGAATATTTTAATACAAGTTCTTCAAAATGCATGGTGGAAATTTTCAGAAAATTTGAAAAAATCCATACCGCAGGTCATGAACCTATGGTAAAGTGGTATTATGATGAAGAAGATGAGGATATGCAGGAATCGGGAGAGGACTTTAAAGATATTATTAAAGTACCTTTCAAAATGATTCAAAATAAAGTCTAAATAGGTTTATGTCAAAAGCTGTTACCCAATCAGATGTTTTTCAGGCAGAGATTGATTTTCTTAAAGAAGTTAGAATACTGGCTGAAGATGAAAATCTTCCTGCTGTAAAAGTAAAAGAAAATTATACAGCACTTTGTAATAAATATGATAGATTGATAGGAGAGGCCAAATTGCTTACTTCTGTTAGTGACAGATTACATTCAAGGTTAAGTGAAGCCAACGAAAAGTTAAAGAAACAGTCTGATGAAATAAATAAAATCAATGATGATCTGAAAGTTAATAACCAACTATTGCAAGACACAATTGATCAGTTGGTAAAAGCAAAAGTAGGTAGAAAGGCATCTTCTATTGTGCTTTTGATTGCTATTATTTTGTTCATTATTTCGGAAGGTGTACTAGAGCCTTTGGTAGAAGAAAAATTTGGTAATGAGCAGATAGGTTTTCTATTTAAATTAGGTATCGCTATATTACTTAAACCTATAGATGTATTAGTAGAAAGATATATGATGCGGAAAGCGTTAAAGTCAAAAGGTTCAATTACTAAAATTTGATTTTAAAATAAATTTTAAAAAAAGCCAATGCTTACATTCTTATATATAAGCATTGGCTTTTTTTGATTGGGCAGCAAATTTTACAAGAGTAATAGGGAGAAAACCTTAAATATCCTTACTGGAATCATCAGGACTGGAATTCAATTCCTCATCCATTGATTTAATTTGTTCTTCTAACTTCATAACAAATTCTACTGATTTAGAAATCATTTGGTATTGATCCTCAATCCGTTGGTTTAAATAAGCTACTTCATTGTTTAACAACCTGATTTTTTCTTCATATTCCTTTTTTAGCCTGGCTTTTTGTTCCCTTGCTTTTCTTATATGCTCTTTATAGAAATAATATGATTCTGGTATTTTATTCATTTAAATATTGAGATGATGATATTATTGAAACTTTCTTAACCATTGAAAAAGATTTATTAGTGAATGCTTTGAAAATTTCCGGAATCCACCCTTTTTTGGAGCACCCTCAGTTCTTTTCCTAATTTATTTGAATATGTTACAGCCATATTAAGCATCTCCTGCTGAGATGTTAATTTTTCTTTTAGAAAAGATACTTCTTCCTTAAGTTCTCCTATTTGAGTTTCATAATTTTCCTTTAGAGAATTAATTTCTTCTCTGGCAGTAATTAATTCTGATTTAAATGCTTCTATTTTAATATCATCCATAAATCAACTATCTATTGCTTCTTGTAGGGTGTTTTTATATTGAATATCCATTTCATTAAACTTTAGAGTGGGATTTCCTTCCTTGATTTTTTCTCTTCCTATTTTAACACTCTGCTTAAACACTTTATTGTCAGGAAGTAATTTACGGTGTGTTTTCAACCCTTTATAGAACATTTCTTCTTTCCACTCAGTAAAATACCACTCCATAGATGGCTGGTGAAAAACTGTTAACTGCCTTTTATCAAAGACAAGTTTCTTAATGTTTTTCTCAGTCACCAGCTTCCCGATTGATTCAAATATTTTCTTAAATTCATCTATTGGAATATAGGAGCTAATTGCTTCTACAATGGCTACTGGTTTGCCTTCTACATATGAAACCTTGGCATGTTTTTCTGTCGAATACTGTACTAATTTGTCTGTTAATTGATCTGATGTGTTCATGGTATAGGTATTAAAAAAAAATCCTGTAAAAGGAATTATGTTAATAACAGTTAAATGCTCTCATTGTTTTTGTTAAATGTTCCTTACATTGCCCATCCCGCCATCAATGCCAATAATTTGACCTGTTATCCAGGAATTTTCACTATTCAATAAAAATCCGGCGGCATTTGCAATGTCCTTGGCTTCCCCGTATCTCCCTAATGGATGTCTTTTATTCGAGGCTTCTTTTTTATCATCTGTGGAAAGTAAATTTTCAGCTAAGGGTGTAGCTGTTAGGCTAGGTGCAATCATATTTACTCTAATTTTACTGCTGGCCAATTCTGCAGCCAAACTTAAACCTAAGCCTTGCAGAGCAGCCTTAGATGCAGCAATGGAAGCATGAAAGGATAGGCCTGAGTTAGCCGCAACGGTACTGAAAAACACAACGCTTGAACCTTTTGCTGCTTTAAGGTTTTTTAACGTTTTTTGAACAACCTTAGCTGCTCCTAATGTGTTTATTGTAAAATCATTGATGAAATCTTCTTCTTTCAATCTCTGAAAAGGCTTTAAATTAATAGTGCCAGGGCAATAGGCAAGTCCATGAAGTTCCTCCGGTAGGTCCTCTAATTCAGAATCAAAATCGGTAACATCTAATTTTATATAGGTGAAATCACCCTCTATTTCTGGCTTATTTCTAGAAGCTAAATAAAGGTTAGCTCCTTTTTCTTGCAAATCTTTTGCTAAAGTTAACCCGATACCCGAACTCGCACCAACTATTAATATGTTTTTATCTTTAAATGTCATATCAAAATATTTTATGTTATAAAGAACTATGAATATTATATAATTGTTTGATTTTTTTGACAAAAAAAAGAGGAAACTGAACACAGTTTCCTCTTTAAAATATTCTAATAAGTTATTATCTATCTTGGAGAGACACTATTAA
>JBEPWY010000009.1:0-23337 GCA_041642185.1 Marivirga sp. | reverse complement strand
TACCAATAATGGATGGTAGTGCTATTTTATTTATAGAAGCCTTGGAAAAAGTAGGTCTCGAGGAGCAAAATGCCTTAAGAAATTTCTTTGAGTTACCTGAAGGAATTTTCTACAGAGATGAAGAAAAGAATGTAGAAATGGCCGCGCTACCCGTGGATGATTACCGCGTTACGGTAATGGTTGATTATAACTCAAAGGTACTTGGCAGCCAGCATGCTTCATTAAACAAAATACAGGAGTTTAAAACTGAAATAGCTTCAAGCAGAACATTTGTTTTCCTGCATGAATTACAATACTTATACAACAACAATTTAGTAAGAGGGGGTGATTTAAACAATGCAATAGTTATTGTTGATAAATTAATAAAGCCTGAGGAACTGGACGAATTGGCTAAATTATTTAACAAGCCAAAAATAGAAGTTAAAGAAGAAGGTATATTAAACAATATCACCTTAAGACATAAAAATGAACCAGCACGCCATAAACTATTGGATGTTGTAGGAGATTTAGCATTAGTGGGTCGTCCAATAAAAGCTCAAATATTGGCTGCACGGCCAGGCCATTCTACCAACGTTGAATTTGCCAAAAGAATAAAAAAAGCTATAAAGCAATCAGAAAGAACTGCTCCAAAATATGACCCCAATGCGGAACCTATTTTGGATATAGAAGGGATTTCCGCGAAATTAAAACACAGATATCCTTTTCAGCTTGTAGATAAAATCATCCACCAGGACCATAAGACTGTAGTTGGAATAAAAAATGTAACAATTAACGAAAATTTTTTTCAGGGCCATTTCCCTGATAACCCGGTAATGCCTGGGGTCTTGCAAGTAGAAGCAATGGCACAAACAGGAGGCATATTAGTTTTAAGTACTGTACCAGATCCTGAAAATTACTGGACCTACTTTTTAGGAATAGATAATTGCAGATTTCGTAGAATGGTAAAGCCAGGTGACACCATTATATTAAAATGCGAATTATTGGCCCCTATAAAAAGAGGTATTGCCAAAATGCACGGAACTGCATTTGTAGGTAATAACGTTGTAAGCGAAGCAACACTTACAGCAAGAATTGTTAAAAAAGAGGAAGTTTCTGAATAAATTCTTAAACTTGAATAATCAATACCTTAAATTTAAAGTTGACATAACCTTTTTAATACATAAATTTTCAATTACTGGTAAAATTGAATTTAAAATCTAATCAATGGGAAATTCATTAAATTATATTCATCCTGAAGCAAAAATAGGTAAAAACGTGGTGATTGAGCCTTTTGCGTTTATAGATAAAAACGTAATAATTGGCGACAATACCTGGATAGGCCCTAATGCCGTTATTAATTCAGGAGCAAGAATAGGTAAAGGCTGTAAAATTTTTTCTGGTGCTACAATAGCCGCAATCCCTCAGGATTTAAAATTTGAAGGGGAAGAAACACTGACAGAAATTGGTGACAATACTATCATTAGGGAATATGTAAACATCAGCAGAGGTACTTATGATAAGAAAACCACAAAAATTGGTTCCAATTGCCTTATTATGGCATTTGTTCATATAGCCCACGACTGTTTAATCGGTAATAATTGCATAATAGTAAATTCAGTTCAATTAGGAGGGCATGTTACTATTGATGACTGGGCAATTATAGGTGGTGCCTCGGCTGTTCATCAATTTGTTAAAGTTGGAAGACATGTTATGATATCCGGTGGATCATTGGTAAGAAAAGATGTGCCGCCTTACGTAAAAGCTGCAAGAGAACCATTAACTTATTGTGGTATAAATTCGGTTGGATTAAGAAGAAGAGGCTTTTCCAACGAAAGGATTAATGATATTCAGGAAATATACAGAAATCTATACTTAAGTGGCTTAAATAATGCCAAGGCCCTTGAGAAAATAGAAACATTGATACCAAGTAGTGAAGAAAGAGATAATATCACTTCCTTTGTTCGCCAATCAGAAAGAGGTATAATGAAAGGATATAGCAACTAATTTTTTTAATGAATATCCAACTTACCAACCTTACGAAAAAATTTGTCAGCAATACGCTATTTAAGGATTTAAACGCTAATTTTTCATCTGGTAATTCCTATGCTGTAACCGGACCTAATGGAAGTGGAAAATCAACATTACTTAAAATTATTTCAGGTTACCTGCCTTCTACTTCGGGTACAGTAAATTTATTAAATAATGAGGCTATTATTCCAAAAGAGGAATATTATAAGCACATAAATATATGCGCTCCCTATCTTGATTTAATAGATGAATTAACTTTAAATGAACATCTTGAATTTCATGGTAAATTTAAGAAAACACATAAAAATACCGATATTTTAAGCGAGCTTGAGAAAGCTAATTTGTCCGGAAGCTTAAATAAACCTGTCAATGAATTTTCTTCTGGGATGAAACAACGGTTAAAAATTATATTGGCAACATGTTATCAATCAGAGGTTTTACTCATGGATGAACCAAGTTCTCATTTAGATAAAGTGGGAAAAAAATGGTATATTGATTTAATGACCGATAAAATACGTGATAGAATAACTTTATTTTTTTCAAATGATGAAGAAGAATTTATTAGATTTACAGATAATTTAATTAATATTGAACTCTTAAATCAGACAAAAAGAAACTAATAAGTTTAAATTATTATTACAGTTCTAAACAGAATCCACCTAATACAATAACTATGAAAAATAAATTAACCCTTTTAAGCTATTTTTTATTTGCCTTTGCTCTAGTATTTACTGCATGCAAATCTGATGATAATGTAAGCCCTGAGGAGGAAAAGATGAATGAATTAAATGGTACTTGGATAATAAATGCCGCTGTAACACCTAACGGAACCGAAGCATTAAGCGGAGTTGAAATTAACTTTAATGCAGAAAATAATTCTTATGCAGTAACTGGACTTGGTGTTTTAGTAGACAATAATTTAAATCATAGTGAGGTTATTGGAACAAGCGGTTCTATCTCAGTAAGTGTAAACCCGGATATTATGACACTTTCTCCTGGCGGAGTAATTAATTTTACAGTTAGTGGAACAGCATTGACTTTAACTTATAATTCTAGCTTCCCTAAAGCAGTTGATAATGAAACAACAATTGTTTTGAATGCTACAAAAAAGCCATAATATTAAAAAAATATATACCAAAGACCACTTAACTTGATTAGGTGGTCTTTTTTTATGGAAAAAATTAAACAACAGCTTTCAGAATACAGTTCTGAATTCCCTGAGGAGATGGATTTCAAAGTAAAGATGCTGGACTTAATGAAGGTTAAATCCAATAAAGCTTTCTTAAGAGAATCCGTTGATGCACATTTTACGGCCTCAGCATGGCTGATTGATAAAATCAATAAACGTATTTTATTATTAAAGCACTCAAAATTAAATAAATGGCTTCAGGCTGGAGGGCATGCAGATGGTATATTTGACTTGGAACAAGTGGCTATTAAAGAGGTGAAGGAAGAAACAAATCTCCAAAATCTAACATTAATTTCCGAAGGTATTTTTGATATAGATATTCACAAAATACCTCAACGAAATACAGTCAAAGACCATGAGCATTATGACGTGCGATATGCATTTATGGTAAATGATTCAGAAGCAACTAAAATAAATTCTGAGAGTAAAGAATTTAGGTGGTTATCAATAGATGAAATAAAATTAATCACTTCTAATCCTTCCATACTAAGAATGGTTTACAAAACTAAGAAATTCATTTAAATGAAAGCCAAAATACTTATTTACGGAGCTTATGGTTATACAGGACGTCTTATTACCAAAGAAGCAAAGAAACAATCTATTGAAGTACATGTAGCTGGTAGAAATGAGAATTCTCTTAAAGAAATAGCCGGTCAAACAGGGTTTGATTATTCTGTAGTTTCACTTGAAGATCAAAAAGGACTTGAGTCACTTCTTAAAAGTTATGAAACTGTTATTCATTGTGCAGGTCCATTTTCGGAAACTGCTCTACCAATGGTAAAAGCATGCCTTGTAAGCAAGACAAACTATTTGGATATAACAGGTGAAGTTTCAGTGTTTGAAAGCATTATGAAGCATAGTGATGAAGCCAAACAAGCTGGAATAGCATTAATTCCAGGTGTAGGTTTTGATGTTGTTCCTACAGATTGCCTTGCAGCACACCTAAAAGATAGAATGAGTGATGCTACTGATCTGGAAGTGGCTTTTGTAGGTAATAAAACAGGGATGTCAAGAGGTACAGCCGTGACAATGGCAAAAAATATTTCACAAGGTGGGTATATCAGAAAAAATGGCAAGTTAATAAATGTACCACTAGCCCATAAAATTAAAGAGGTAGAATTTCCCCATCGTAAACAATGGTGTATGACGATTCCATGGGGAGATTTAATGACAGCTTACCACCAAACCGGCATTCCTAATATTGAAGTTTATTCCGGTGCCAGTAAGAAAATGTTATTAAAAATTAAACGTTATAGATTTTTAAAATTTTTATTAGGCATTTCCTGGATTCAAAAATTAGTGAGGAAAAAGATTGAAAAATCTGTAACAGGACCATCGGAAGAGAATTTAACCCAGGGAAGGACTTATATAGTGGGGACAGTTAAAAATAGTAAGGGTGATATTAAAACCAGTACTTTAATAACACCTGAAGCTTATTATTTAACAGCATTAACTGCTCTTAAATCTGCTATAAAATTGAATGATATGGATGATGAAAAATCAGGATACCTAACCCCTGCTCAAGCTTTTGGGAAAGATTTTATACTTGAATTTGAAAATGTTACAAGAACTGACAAGACATAAAAAAACCCCGGTGAACCAAACCGGGGTAAACTATCAACCTTAAAATTACGCTCATTAAAAAATGAATCGTAAAGCTTATTACAAATGTAAAACGCTTTTTTGAATACATAGTGTCACAAAAGTATTTTTTCTTATACATGTAATGTTTTTAATATTTTACAATAATAATTATTATACCAGATGTTTTTAAAAATCAATTTCTCAATCATTTTACTATTATTAATATCAGGCTGCAACCCCTCAGAAGAAACACTTCTGAAAGAAAGTAGAGCAAAAATGCAGGCAGAATCATACGAAGAAGCCATCAATTACCTTAATAGGGTATTATCAGAGAATAATACAAGTTTAGAAGCGCTTAATATGCGTGGAGTAGCTCACTTCCAAAAAGAAGAATATTCAAAAGCTTTAGAAGATTTTAATGAATATATAAAATTAGATACTTCTAACTATATGCCGTACTATAACAGAGGGAATACTCATTTAGCAGTAAATAATTACGAGAATGCTCTCTTAGATTACAATCGCGCAATAAATTTACGACCCAATGAAGCAGATCTTTACATCAATCGAAGTACTGCTTTGTTTGAATTGAATCAATTAGAGCCAGCGATGGAAGACAACAGGTTCGCTATTAAACTTTCTCCTAATAATTATATCCCTTACCTTAACAACGCCAAAATTTACATACAATTAGGTGGCTTTGAAAACGCAGAAGAACTGTTAAATACTGCAATGGAATTAAATCCTGAAAATGGAGAAGTATATTACTGGCTTGGCTTTGTCAATATCAATACCGGGAAGCAGGAAGAAGGATGTGATTTATTGATCAAATCAAAAAACAGGGGCTTTAAAGATGCAGGAGAGGCAATAAATAAATTTTGCAAATAAAAGAAAAAGCCACTAACCAACGGATTAGTGGCTTTTTTATGAATGCTATGATGCAATTAATACAATACAAAAAGCTATTACACTTAACCAGAATTTATAGGCGACAAGTGCAGGAATTGCGATAATTCCTAATTCCATAAAAACCAAAATCATTACAAGAATAATGGCCACTAACTTCAGTAAATTTTTTGTTTTTCTGCTCATTTCAATTTTTGTTTTGGTAATTGTAAGTTAAATATAAAATTCTCTTTTCATTAATCTGTGTCATAAAGCAATTTTCCTCTAAATTCGCAGAAGAATTATGGCAGAGATAGGAAATAATATTGATATAGCAAAATCACTTCTCGATAAAGGGGAGCTTGTAGGCCTGCCTACAGAAACTGTTTATGGTTTAGCGGGTAACGGCTTAAACCCAGAAGCAGTCAGTAAAATATTTGAAGTAAAAAATAGGCCGCATTTTGATCCTCTTATTTTACATTCCTATAGCATAGATGTAATCAAGCAACTAACAATAGAATTTCCAGAAAAAGCGATTGATTTAGCAAATAATTTTTGGCCCGGGCCATTAACCATTTTACTCAAAAGAAATAATAAAGTACCTGATTTAACATGCTCTGGACTTGACAGAGCTGCATTTAGGGTTCCTGATCACCCTGTAGCACTGGAGTTATTAAAAAGCCTCGATTATCCTTTGGCCGCGCCAAGTGCTAACCCTTTTGGCTACATCTCCCCTACCAGCGCTGTACACGTGCAAAATCAGTTAGGAGAAAAGATTTCTTATATTTTAGATGGTAAAGTAAGTAATGTAGGTATTGAGTCTACTATTATCGGTTTTGAAAATGATCAGCCTGTAATTTACAGGTTGGGAGGCTTAGATATCAGCGAAATAGAAAATATCATTGGTAAGGTGAAAGTTTTGGCCCATTCAAGCTCAAAGCCAGATGCGCCTGGCATGTTAAAAAGTCATTATGCACCTAAAAAGAAAATAGTTTTAGGTAATATAGAAGAATTACTCCTTCAATGTAAAGGTCTTAAAACAGGGGTTTTATCATTCAGCAGAAACTATATTAATGCTGATGTTTCTTACCAGCTAAGCAAAAAAGAAGATATGTATGAAGCTGCCAAAAACCTATTTTCTTATCTGCGTATATTAGATGAAAGCTCCGTAGATATTATATTAACAGAACTAGTTCCTAATATTGGTTTAGGCAGAGCCATTAATGACCGACTGAAAAGAGCATCCGTATAAAAAAGAAACCCACAAAAACTTAAAACATGAGAACCATAGAGAAAATGAAAACTGTAGACAATTATTCTTTTGAGAATAAAACTGCTTTAGTACGTGTGGATTTAAACGTACCCTTAAACAAAAATTTTGAAGTAACCGACAAAACAAGGATTGATGCTACCATCCGTACTGTAAAAAAAATCATCAAAGATGGTGGTAAAGTGGTATTAATGTCTCACTTGGGCAGACCTAAAGGTGAGCCGGATGAAAAATATTCACTAAAGCATGTGGTCAAAAGCCTGGAAGAAGCTTACGAAACTAAAGTACAGTTTAGCGAAGATACTATAGGGGACAAAGCCAAAGAAAAGGTTGAAAAATTAAAGAAGGGTGAGATTTTATTACTTGAAAATGTTCGTTTTCATGATGGTGAAAAAAAAGGAGATGAAGATTTCGCGAAATCTCTTTCTCAGTTAGGTGATGTTTATGTGAACGATGCTTTTGGTACAGCTCACAGAGCACATGCTTCTACTACAGTAGTAGCTAAATTTTTTAAAGATAAAATGGCCGGCTATGTAATGTCTGCAGAAATAGAGAATGCCGATAAAGTTTTAGAAAAAGCCGATAAGCCTTATACTGCTATAATGGGTGGCGCAAAAATTTCTGATAAAATCCAGATTATTGAAAAATTATTGAATAAAGTGGACAACCTGATCATTGGTGGAGGAATGTCTTATACATTCTTTAAAGCAATGGGAGGGAAAATTGGAAACTCCTTAGTGGAAGAAGATAAAGTAGATTTAGCTAAAGAGCTGATCCAAAAAGCAAAAGAAAAGGGGGTTGAACTTAAATTACCTATAGATTCAATTGTAGCCGATGACTTTTCAGAAGATGCCAATACTAAAATCGCACAAAACCATTCTATTGAAGAAGGCTGGATGGGATTGGATATTGGGCCTGAAGCCATTGCTATTTTTAAGGATACAATTGAAAATTCAAAAACAATTTTATGGAACGGACCAATGGGAGTATTTGAAATGGAGAAATTTGCACAGGGAACCAAATCCATAGCAGAATCTGTAGTGAAAGCCACAGAGAAGGGTGCATTTTCTTTAATAGGTGGTGGTGATTCCGCATCGGCAGTAAATAGTTTGGGCTTTGGCGACAAAGTGAGCTATGTATCTACCGGCGGTGGGGCTTTACTGGAATATATGGAAGGTAAAAAACTTCCTGGGCTGGCTGCATTAGAAGATTAAGCCAAAAATTACTCATGCATTTTTGTCCACAATACAACTATGAAAAATAGGTTCAAAGATTTAGGACCAAAAAAATACCGGCTGATTGGCCGGTATTTTTTTGGTCTTTTAGAAGAATAAATTACTTCTCTCTTTCGAAAAAAGCTAAATCAATCGTTCTTTTATCTATATCAGTATTTTTGACTACCACAGTTACTTTATCCCCTAAAGTAATCATTCGCTTATTATTTCTACCGAACACTCTGTAGTTCTTTTCATCAAATTCATAGTAATCGTCCTGCATATCTGCAAGTCGTACCATACCTTCACATTTGGTTTCTATAATCTCAACAAAGATTCCCCATTCAGTTACACCAGTCACAAGGCCATCAAATGGTTTATCTTCCACTGAAGCCATATATTCTACTTGTTTGTACTTAATGGAAGCTCTTTCAGCATCCGATGCTCTCTTCTCCATGTCTGAAGAATGTAAACATTTGCTCTCATATTGCTCGGCACTGGCCGACTTACCATCTTGTAAATAGTGATGTAACAATCGGTGCACCATCATATCAGGATACCTTCTTATAGGTGATGTAAAGTGTGTGTAATATTGAAATGCCAAGCCAAAGTGGAATGAGCTTTTGGTAGTGTATTTAGCTTTTGCCATAGAGCGTATAGCTAAACTTTCCAATACATTTTGCTCAGGCTTCCCTTCAATATCACTCATTAAGCTGTTCAAAGATTTGGAAATAGATTTTTCCTCTACTTTTAAATCATGACCAAACCTTTTGGCGAAAATTGAGAAGTTACTCAATTTTTCAGGATCCGGATAATCATGCTGACGATAAACAAAGGTTAGTTTTTGATCACCTTTCTTCTTTGTGGAAATAAACTCTGCTACTTTTCTGTTGGCTAGCAACATATACTCTTCCACTAATTTATGAGCATCCTGTCGCACTTTAGGCACAATTCCTAAAGGCTTGCCAGCTTCATCCAATTTAAACTTTACCTCTACTGATTCAAATGCAATAGCACCTTGCTCAAAACGCTTCTGCTTCAATTTCTTTGCTATTTCATTCAGCTTGTGTAAATCCTTCAGGTGATCTCCTGTTTGCGCATCTAATATGGCTTGAGCTTCTTCATAGGCAAACCTTCTGTCGGAATGAATAATTGTTTTACCAAACCATTCATGATGTACATTGCCGTGATCATCCAGCTGAAAAACAGCTGAAAACGTAAGTTTATCTTCATTTGGGCGCAATGAGCACAATCCGTTAGATAGTCGCTCTGGAAGCATAGGAATTGTTCTATCTACTAAATAAGCAGAAGTAGCACGTAAATAAGCCTCGTCTTCTAAGGCTGTATCTGGTTTTACATAATGGGTTACATCAGCTATATGTATGCCTATTTCATGAAAGCCGTTTTCCAGCTTTACAACGGAAATAGCATCATCAAAATCTTTAGCGTCAACAGGATCTATTGTAAAAGTAGTTGTTCCGCGCATATCTCTGCGGGAGGCAATTTCCTTTTCAGTAATCTTGTCGCTAATGCTTTCTGATTCCTTCAAAACAGCTTGAGGAAATTCTAAGGGTAGGTTAAATTCAGCTATGATTGAATGAATTTCGGCCTCATTCTCCCCTGCTTTTCCTAAAACACGGGTAACTTTAGCTTCCGGCTTTCTATCAGGACTATCGGGCCAGCTGATTATTTCCACTATCACTTTATCCTGATGCTTCGCTCCTCCTAAATGGTCATTTTTGATAAAGAAATCGGTATGTATGCCTCTGCTATCCGGTATCAGGAATGCGTAACGAACAGACATATCAATCCGGCCTACAAATTCGGTTTTAGACCTTTCTATGATTTCAAGCACTTTCCCTTCTTCCCTGCCTTCTTTATTCTTTTTAGTGACAACCACTTTAACTATGTCACCATGAAATGCACCTTTAAGATTGTTTGCTTTTACTATTATGTCTACCTCACGATCCTCAACAATAATATATGCTACTCTTGGGTTTACATGGTCTACTTTTCCAGTAATATAATCAGGCTCTTTTATAGAAACAAATGAGTTTCTAGAGGCTTTTTCTATCTTACCTTCACTCAATAATTCATTTAAAATCCTATCGATGTACTTTTTAGTCTCAGCTGTATTGCTTTGCAATGCTTTAGCTATATTCCTTACTGTGTAGGATTTATGCACATTGAAATCAAGGATTTGTTGTATTTCATTTTTCAATTCCGATAAATTCCTCGCCACTTTATTGGGCTTCTTTTTATCAGATGTTCTTTTATTCTTACTCATAATTAAATATAATGTGTTTTAATTAACTTCCTGTTAAGTCACTATTAAATAGCTGTAAAGAATTCAGGAAGCTATAATTATTTTTATTTGCCCGTCCTCTAAAACAGGCAATGAATTCATTTTTAAATAAAGCTGACACGTTAATATGACATCTTTCTCGCAATATTTAGCAATTCGGGCTAAATCTTTCTCCTCATGGTAAATTTCTCCTACCATGCTACCATCAATATCATCCTTACTTGTGGGCAAATCAAAAATATGGGCTAATAATGCTAATTTGGCATAATGTTTTCTATCTCCAAACTTCCACATCTCTAAGGTGTCAAGGTAAGGCGTTTGCCATGGTTTTTTTGACGAAACGTCCAGCATATCAGGAAGTTTTAAGCCATGAATTAAAATTCTTCTACAAATATAGGGTACATCAAACTCTTTAATATTGTGCCCGCATAAAACTGTTTCAGAATTGTCTACTTTTACTAAAATTTCAACTAACTCTTTTAGTAATTCTGCCTCGTCGTCATTGACTAAAGTTTTTACCCTTAAATGAGCATTCTCTCCTTTTCCGGCAAACCAGCCAAGTGATACTACAATTATCTTTCCAAACTCGGCATATATGCCGGCGCGGGAATAAATGTCTTCGGCTGATTGCTTATCCTTTACTAGAAATTTAGCTTTATAATCCCAAAAATCTTTTTCATTTTCGGTTAAAGATTGGTAGTTCGGTTGCTGGGGAACTGTCTCAATGTCAATAAAAAGTATTGCCACTTATTGCAGGTTTTTTTGAAAGGTATTAAAAAGAATTGTTTTCTACTAATTTCTTAATTCCTAAACGTAAACTTTCATCTTTAGTTCGTTAAAAACACTTTATTTACTGATCTTTAAAAATGTCGTTTATCTTCTCAAATCATCTATTTGTGAGGCAGCCTCTTAAATAACTTTCAAACACTGTAGTTAATATTAAAATAACAACAAGCTTATTACTACTTTTTAGATTTTAAAACCAAGGCAGTTCTATTTACACAATAAATCTTCAGAAAATCTCCTCCCTCTTTTTTGAAACTTATGTGTTCGGTTTTCGGATCGATCCTGTCGTGGCCTCCGAATTGGGCATCATCACTGTTCAATACATATTGAAAGTTCCCTGCTTTTGGTACCCAAAATTCGTAATCGGGAATGGAATTAGTAGTATGAAAATTGAATATATATATCAGATTAGCCCTTTCGAATATCAGCACCTGGTTGTTTTCATCTACATTGAGTAATTTGGCCGGTTGTGCGCTTAAAACATTATTATTTTTTAGCAAATTAACCATTGCCTGGTCGAAATTATTCAGGTACTCATACTTCAATTCAGGATGATCCACCAGCGACCATTGTCTGCGGGCATATTTATAACTCCATTGATTGCCTTCACGTGGGAAATCAATCCACTCGGGATGGCCAAATTCATTCCCTATAAAATTAAGATAAGATTCACCACCCACACTAGAGGTAATCAAGCGAATCATTTTATGTAAGGCAATTCCTCTTTCAATAACAAGGTTGTCATCATCCTTTCTCATATGCCAATACATTTCCTTATCCATTAGCCAAAATGCCAGTGTTTTATCACCTACCATTGCCTGATCATGAGATTCTGTATAAGCTACGGTTTTCTCGCCATGGCGCCTGTTGGAAAGCACATTCCATATTTCTTCCATCCCCCACTCTTCATCTTTCTTATGCTTTAGAATTTTAATCCATTCATCTGGTATACCCATTCCTAAACGATAATCAAACCCTACTCCACCTTCCTCTACAGGCCTGCAATTGCCCGGCATACCACTCATGTCTTCCGCAATACTCAATGCTTCTGATTTTAATTCATGAATGAGCGTATTGGCTAACTGCAGGTAGCGGATAGCGTCCCAATCCACCCCTTCTTTGAAATATTTATCATAATGATCAAAAGCCACTCCTTCTCCATGATGGTGGTAGAGCATAGAAGTAACACCATCAAATCGGAAACCATCAAAATGGAATTCTTCCAGCCAATAACGGATGTTAGAAAGAAGAAATCGACTTACTTCTTCTTTTCCATAATCAAAAAGCTTGGAATCCCAGCCGGTATGGTAACCTCGCCCTCCTTCATGAAAATACTGATGACCTGATCCATCAAAATCATTGAGCCCTTCTGAAAAGTTTTTTACCGCATGGGAATGAACCATATCCATGATAACCGCCATTCCCATTTCATGCGCTTTATTGATCAGCGATTTCAAGTCTTCGGGAGTTCCAAAGCGTGAAGAGGGAGCAAAATAATTGGATACATGGTAGCCAAACGATCCGTAATAGGGGTGCTCCTTAACGGCCATCATTTGGATGCAATTGTACCCTAAATCTTTAATACGGGGTAAAATATTTTCTTCAAATTCCTTAAATGTACCTACACCTTCTTTTTCCTGAGCCATACCCGGATGGCACTCGTAAATGATAGGCGCTTTAATTTCTTTTAGATTAAATTTTTTATCTGTCCATGGAAATTTCTTTTTTACCTGCCATATACAAGCCGTAAAATCATGTGTTTGAGAGTTTTGAATAGCATATCGCGTATAAGCAGGAATCCTGTCATTAACTCCATTAGCAGCTTTAACGCTCACTTTTATCTTAGAAAAATTTTTTAAGCCGTCCTTATCAGGAACAAATATTTCCCAAATACCGTCCTCATTTTTCTTCAACGGATGACTTTCAGAATTCCAATCGTTAAAATCTCCTCTCAAATGAAGACTTTCTGCTGCAGGGGCCCATTCCTTGTACCACCATCCTTTTTTTAAAGCATCATGATGAAAACCTAATTCATGATGTCTGCCTGCATAATTGATAAGCGAGCCATATTGTTTATTAATTCGGTCAAGTTCTTTTTTGAAATAATTGAAACGATTATTTAAATCATTTTCATAAGGTGCTAACCATGGATCGTCTTTAATCAGTTGCAACATAGGTTCAGTTTTTTATTTATTGTGATAATTTAGTGAAACAAACACTAATCTGAACGATTATTTGTTATTAAAGTCCACTATATTGAAATTTCTTTATTAAACGAGTAGGCAATTACTCAGTTAAACAAATAATCAGAGTCGAAACATTACACGCTTTGTTTTTAAAGTTTGGGACAGATTAAAAAAAATACCCATAAATAGACTGTGAATTCTACTCAAGATAGTAGTTTTGCAAATCAAATTTAAACAGTTGCAAAAGCATGAAGATTATTACTAATATGTTGGCTCCAAAAGAATATGAGAGCAAAAATGAGTCAGGTAATTTCCTTAATATTGACATGTACGATGCTAAGGAGAAAGATTACTTCTCTCCTATGGAAAGTTTATTAGGAGCTTTGGCTTCCTGCGCTGCTGTTGATTTGGTGGAAATGATCAGGAAAAGAAGAAAGGAATTGAATGATCTTCAAATAGAAACGCATGGGACCAGACGAGAAGAAATTCCACGCTCATTTGAAACTATCCATATGGTATTCACGGCTACCTCACCTGATTTACAAAAAGAAGAATTTGAAAAACTGTTAGAATTGGCAGCAGGTAAATATTGCTCTGTTGCAGCCACTTTAGCTATAAAAGCCACGCATGAAGTGGTTATTAAAAGACGAAATGAGGTATAATAACTGTTTTTAATGAAGTGGTTTGTAAAATACAGACCACTTCATGAGAAAAAGTCAAAGTTTATGACCCAAAAACCTAACATAATGACTTAAAAATGGAATTTTAATGACTGATCTCTTCCAATAATTTGATTAATTGCCGGTTTTCTTCTTTAGTCCCTACTGTTATTCTCAAACAATCTTCGCAGAGCATAACTTTGGATCTATCTCTTACTACCGCGCCTTTTTCTATTAGAGATTTATATTTATTAGCCGCATCATTTATTTGCACCAATAAAAAATTAGCATCAGAAGGATAAATCTTCTTCACTCCTGGCACATCCGTTAACAGCTGCTGTAAAATTTCACGCTCCGAAATAATTTCTTTTACCTGGGCATTCATTTTTTCAACACCTTGCAATGCATTTAACACTACTTGCTGATTAGGCCCACTAATATTATAAGGAGGCTTCACCTTGTTTAATATTTTTACCAGTTCTTTATTGGCAAATGCCATCCCCAAACGAACAGAAGCCAGTCCCCATGCTTTACTTAATGTTTGCAAAACTACTATATTCGGATGTTCATTAATTAAACTAACCCACGATTTTTGTGGAGAGAAATCTATATAGGCTTCATCTATAATTACTATTCCGTTAAATTCCTCTACAAGCTTTTTAATATCATCTTGTCGGAGGTTATTTCCTGTAGGATTATTAGGAGAACATATGAAAAGCAATTTCGCACCTTCTTTTGAGGCTTTTAAGATGCTTTCTACATCCAATTGAAAATCATCTTGCAACGGAACCTCAATATTTTTCACATTATGAATGGATGCTGAAACTGAATACATACCATATGTAGGTGGACAGCTAATGATTGCATCCTTTCCAGGCTCACAGAAAATCCTGAAAAGTAAGTCAATGGCTTCATCACTTCCGTTTCCTAAAAACAGATTTTCGGCATCAGTTGATTTAAGCTTACTGATTTTTTCTTTTAGCGATTTCTGGTAAGGATCCGGATATCTATTCCAGCCCTCATTATCATTATTAAAAGGGTTCTCATTAGCATCCAGAAATATTTTAGCATCACCTGAAAATTCATCACGGGCCGATGCATAAGGTTTTAATTTTAATATATGCGGACAGATATTATCCATCCAATTTTTTTGATTAGCCATAAATACTGAATAAATAGGTTACTTATTTTTCAAGGTGTTCAATCTCACAGTCACTGCATTTTTGTGGGCCTGCAATAGTTCGGCTGCAGCCATTTCCTCTACATGCGGACCTAAATTGAGTAAACCTTGCTTAGTTATTTCCTGATAGGTGATATTTTTTACAAAACTATCAAGCGATACGCCACTATATGCCCTGGCTGCACCATTTGTTGGTAATGTATGATTAGTGCCCGAAGCATAATCTCCTGCAGATTCCGGAGTAAAATATCCTAAAAAGATGGAACCGGCATTTTCAATTTTATCTGCCATTTCCCTGGCATTTTTACAAAGAAATATCAAATGTTCCGGTGCATAGTAATTAATTAAATCAATGGCCTCTTCTTCAGTTTTAAGCGTAATTACCAGGCTGTTTTGAAGACATCTGTCAGCTATTTCCCATCGAGGCAATTCACGTAACTGGGCATAGATTTCTTTCTGTAAATTATTTAAGATCCCCTCTTTAACAGTTACAAAAACCACCTGACTATCAACACCATGCTCTGCCTGGCTCAATAGATCAGCTGCAATAAAAGCAGGATTAGCGCCCTCATCAGCGTATACCAATACCTCGGAAGGACCTGCAGGCATATCAATAGCAACAGCATCCAGGCTTACCAGTTGTTTAGCGGCAGTAACATATTGATTACCTGGGCCAAATATTTTATCCATTTTTGGAACAGTTTCAGTTCCATAAGCCATAGCTGCTATAGCCTGGGCACCGCCTACTTTAAAAATTTTAGTGATACCCGATAGTTGAGCGGCATATAAAATAGCAGGATGCAAATTGCCTTCCTTATCTGGTGGGCTGCAAAGCACAATTTCCTTGCAACCAGCTATTTTAGCTGGTGTGGCCAACATCAAAACCGTACTAAATAATGGTGCACTTCCCCCAGGTATATATAAACCTACTTTTGGAATAGGTACAGATTTCCTTTCACAAATAACGCCTTCCATTGTTTCCACTCTGATAGGTTTTATTTGCTGTGCTTTATGAAATTTAGAGATGTTTTTAAGCGCAACTTTAATGGCAGCCTTTAATTCGTTGGTTAATTTTTTGGAAGCAGCTTTAATTTCAGCTTCAGAAACCAACATTTGTTTAAGCTCAACTTTATCAAATTGCAAAGTATACTCAGCCAATGCCTCATCTCCTTTTTCAATTACCGCATCAATAATGGGCTGTACCACTGTTCGTATCTCTGCTAAAGAAACTGTTGGACGTTCCAACAACCCCTTCCAGCTTTCCCTATTGGGATTATAAAATTCTTTCATTTTTATGAATTTAATCGCTTCATCAATTCAATTTATACGATCATTTTTTCTATAGGTGCCACTAATATACTTTCAGCTCCTGCATTTTTCAATTTCTCTATTACTTCCCAGAATTCATCTTCTTTTACAACAGAGTGTAAAGAGCTCCAACCTTCCATGGCCAGGGGTAAAATTGTGGGGCTTTTCATTCCCGGTAAAAGTGAAATTATTTCATCTATGGCATTATTTGGTGCATTTAAAAGAATATACTTGTTCTTCTTTCCTTCCTGAACTGCATTAATTCTGAAGATAAGATTATCCAAAGTTTTTCTCTTCTCATCACTTAAAGATTTTGCAGCAATTAAAACTGCTTCAGAACGCATAATAATATCCGCTTCCTTTAAGCCGTTGCTCAACAAAGTGCTTCCTGAGCTAACTATATCACAAACTGCTTCCGCTAAACCAATACTTGGGGCAATTTCTACAGATCCACTTATTTCGTGAATTTCAGCATTTACCTTATTATCTTTTAAATATTTAGATAAGATTTTAGGATAAGAGGTCGCTATACTTTTTCCTTCTAAATCCTGAATGCCTTTAAAGTTCCAACTTCTGTCAACTCCAATGGATAACCGACATTTGGAAAAGCCTAATCTTTTAACCAATTCAACCTCATTTTCTTTTTCAAGAAGAACGTTTTCCCCTACAATGCCTAAATCAGCAACTCCATCTTCTACATAGCCCGGAATATCATCATCTCTTAAAAAGAGAAATTCCAATGGAAAATTATCAGCAACGGCTTTTAATTTACCTTTTCCGTTATTAAGTTTTATACCACATTCCTTGATTAGTTTAAGAGAATCTTCGCTTAAACGACCTGATTTTTGTATAGCAATTTTTAAAGTATTCATTATTTAATTTTTTTGTAATTTGAAAGAATAGTAAAATAAGAGAATTACGTTGGAAATGTTTTCCTTTTTAAGTAAAACCTTAATAATGGCAGTAATCTGCTTTGGGCGATATGATGTATAGTTCCTCTTAGAAAGAGGAATGATGGAATACATGAGTGCTACGCATCGCTTGAGAAGCGATGGCTGTACTTGCAATATGATTTGTTGAAATCCTCATGTGCTGGCAAATGTAAGAAGTATTTTAACAATTACAAGAAGTAATACCTCCAATTTAATTTTGGTTATGATATATCTTGTCAATTGGAGTTCAATTCTATCTTAATGACAATAATTATAGTGTAAAGTTAAAAATAATTTATCTCCCACTTTTTCTCAAACTGCCAAACAAGGATTTTTCTTAATTACATTTTATTTCCTGAATTTCATATGATCTAAAACAACTAACTTTTCTATTGTCATTACCGTTGAAAAGCTATATTTTAGTACCATGAGAAAAATAGATGCATTATTGGAAGAATACGGATCAAGTCACAAAGATCCATTAAACAAAAAAGTGCATTGGATATGTGTTCCTCTCATTTTCTGGAGTGTAGTCGCATTATTTTACGCTATTCCTAATGATCCTTTAACTTATGTTTTAGGTGATGGTCTCTTCAATAATTGGGCTGTGATAGTTTTAATCTTTGCCCTGATATATTATCTCACTTTATCTATTCCTTTAGCAATAGGGCTATTCATTTTTGCAATCATTTGCCTTGCTGTAGCAAGATGGGTCGATAACCTTCAAATTTTACCTCTTTGGGGAGTTGCTTTAATCGTATTTTTTCTTGCCTGGGTAGGTCAGTTTTATGGTCATAAAGTAGAAGGTAAAAAGCCATCATTTTTGAAGGATTTACAATTTTTACTCATAGGGCCTGCCTGGTTGATGCATTTTATTTATGAAAAGCTAGGGATAAAATATTAGTCACAACCAAAAAGGTAGTAAAAACATCACATTACCCTCTCCAATTTTAGGCCAATGATTTTATCAGCTTCTGCTTCAAAAGCTTCTGCCATAGATCGCTTCACTCCTACTTTTGCCCTGCATGTTTCTGTAAAATCCTGGTTGTGGATATTTACTTCAAAATCAGATAGCAATTTCATTACCTCATTGGTGATTTCATAACCATAATGTAATTCATAGCGCTTTTCTATTACCACCTTTAACAATTTTGTGTTTTCCAATGCTTCAAAAGCAGCTGTTTTGTAAGCATTAATCAAACCAGAAACACCCAGCTTCGTGCCTCCGAAATATCTTACTACCACCACTAAAACCTGCTCCAGGTTTTTAGAGCGAATTTGTCCTAAAATAGGATCCCCTGCAGAATGATTAGGCTCCCCATCATCATTGGCCCGGTATTTATCAGTATCCAGAATGTAAGCATAACAATGATGTCTTGCGTCATGAAATTTCTTTTTTACTTCTTCCAGGGCTTCTTTTACTTCCTCCTCATCCCTAACCCGATAAGTAACACCAATAAATTTGCTACCCTTTTCTTTGTACAAACTTTCCCCACTTCCTGATATTGTAAAAAAGTAATCTTCCATTTATTTATTATATTTCGATCTTTGTTGCTTAACTGTTGCCGGAAATACGGAATTTGAGCTTGTAAATCTTTAGCTAAAATCAAAAATCGTCAAACCTTAATCAAAAATCCAATTATGTACAGCATTTTTGAAGAATGGCCTAAGCCGGAATGGGAAGAAAGGATGGATATCAACCTATTTACTAAAAAAAGATTTTGGGAATTGAGGATATCTGAAACGGAATATTTACCCCTTTTATTAAAAAATAAATCTGGCGAAATTATATCGTTCTGGTGCTTTGCAAAGCATAACAACGAATGGAAAACACCCTACAAAGCACCGTATTTTGAACCTTACATTAGCAATAATGTTGATTTAGTATCAATTCTATCGCAAGTTTTCGAATATTTAAAAAGAAAATCTAATCAAAAAATAAGCTTTACACTCCCTCCTACTTATTATGGTTTTATTTTTCAAAGCCTTACCGGAATAGAAGGCACAATCAAAAACGTAGAAATTGCTAATTATTTACCTGTATCAGCAGATAAATCTTTTACAGAAATCATTCAACAGAAAAGAAAAAAGCGTAAACTATTAAGTCTGCTGGGAAACAATGACTATTCCATTAAGGAAGCGGAGAAAAATGAATGGGAGAAATTGTATAATCAATTATTGCATTGGCGTCAGTTGAAAAATCACAAAAATTTAATTACTACCGAATGGATGGCAAAAGCTAAAGCTGAGTTTCCACATCACTACAGATGCTTGACTTTAAGTAATAGTGAAGAAATTATTGGACAGGCTTATTTTCTGCATGTTAAATCAACTGTCTTGTACATTTATGCACTTATAACCAATCCCAATTTTGATAATGCTTCCCCTGCCCTTTTACTTTGGAATGCACTTTATGAATTAAGCCGGAGAGAGGGGATAGAATTTATTGACATGGGCACTTCTATGAAAACTGATTTAAGAATCAATAGAAGCCTTTTACGGAACAAAACGGCTCTTGGAGGGCAAATGGCGAAAAAATACACTTTGACATGCTGAGGTGGCTTAAATTAACATCAACAGGATTTTGGGGAGGTGCCATAATATTTATTCGTACAATCGCTGGCTTTGGGATGCAAAAATTTGTCGCCATCTTTTATGGACCTGCGGGAACTACCCTTTTCAGTCATTTTCAAAACCTCATTAGTCTTTTTACACAACCTGTACAAGATGCTATAGCGCAGGGATTAATCAGTGCCTACCCTAAAAAATCATTTTCAAAAAATAAGCTGATATATTCTGCTATCGGTTTTACAACTTTCATCTTTCTCGCTATAGCAATCCTTTTAATTATTACTGGTGCATTTCCGGATGAACTGTTTAATTTCTCAATAAAAAATTGGTGGCTTATCCTTATTGGTGTCTTCCTCCTTTGCTTGCAGGGGCTTGCTTCTGCTATTTTAATAGCTCAACAAAAGCTAAAACTATTAAGTATTCTTTATTTGCTTCAATGGTCAATATTGTTCATCTTTATATTATTAAATTTTAAAGATTTAGATAGCACACTTCAGTATTATATTTTTGTACAAGGCTTTTTTGTCTTTGTATTTGCAGCTTTTTTATACAAAGATATAAATCAAAAATTTCCAAAATCCTTCCGTAAAGAAAAGGAGATAGTCAATCATTTCAAACAGTTTCTTTGGATGGCACTAGCAGTTTGGATTAGCAGCAAGTGGGTGGATTTTTTCATTCGTGAATATGCTATTAATCTTTTTGGTAGTATTGAAACCGGATTCTGGCAATCTATCGTCCGTATATCGGAAGCCTACCGGGCTCTATTTATAAGTTTTCTATTCATTACTTTTTATCCTATAATCTCAAATCTCTACCAAAATAAAAGCAAAAAATTAAAAACCCATTTTAGAACGCAATTTCTAAAATTTTCAGCTTTTACTTTACTTTTTTTTATTATCGTTTACATTCTTAGGAAGCCTATTATTACTTCACTTTACTCCATTGAGTATATTGAGGCTGCTTCACTTTTCCAATTCCAGATAATAGGAGACATATTCGCATTCATTAGCTTTCCATTTGCATTAATGCTGATGGCTAGTGTTCAGACAAAAAATTATATTCTTTGTGAGTTATCAAGCGCCTTTATTTTTGTAATTTGCATCCTCATTGGAAATAAAGCTGGTATAGAGATTTTAGTATATGCACATATTATACGTTTCATATTATACCTCAGCTTAGTAGTTTTCTTCACCCGAAAAAATTGGAATTTTGCCTAAAGTAGCCGTCATCTGTTTATGCTATAACCATGCGGCATATGTTCAGGAATCACTGAAATCTGTACTCAAGCAGACTTTTAAAAACTGGGAGCTAATAATAGTAGATGATGCTTCTGTGGATAAAAGTGTAGAGCAAATAGAGCAGTTTGTATTAATAAATCCGGAGATACAGATACAAACTATTTATAATCAGGAAAATATAGGCAATTGCAGGTCATTTAATAAAGCTTTGGCTTTAACCGATGCTGAATATATTATTGATTTAGCGGCCGATGATATACTTTTTCCGAATAGATTAACTATTGGTGTAGCCAATATGGAAGCATCACCGGAAGTAGCTATCAACTTCAGCAATGCAACCTATATTAATCCTGAAGGAAGAGATTTACATAACCATTACCCAGTAGATGAATCAGGTAAATCTACAGTATTGGTTCCTGAAGGTAAGGTATTTGAAAACATTATAAAGAATTACTTTATCTGCTCGCCTACAATGATGTACAGAGCATCTTATTTAAAACAAATAGGAGGCTATGATGAAAATTTGGCTTATGAAGATTTCGACCTGAAAATACAGCTCTCCAGAATATATCCTTTTTCTTATTCTGATCAAATACTAGTAAAAAAGCGAATTTTAAAGTCTGCAATGTCTCAAAATCAATATCGAAAAGGTAACAAACAGTTAGATTCAACTTTCATAATTAGCGAGAAAATTTTCAATCTTATCAAAAATAAAGAAGAAAAAAATGCATTATTGCAAAGGTTATCTTTTGAAGCGAAGCAAGCTTTAATCTTCAGAAGACTGTTTTTGTTTTTTAAATTTAGTAGCTTGTGGTTCAAAACACTATTAATTAAATGATTAAGATTCTATTTGTATGTTTAGGGAATATCTGCCGCTCCCCCTTAGCAGAAGGATTATTACAACACAAAATCACTAAAAGAGGTCTAACAGAGATGGTAAAAGTAGATTCTTGTGGAACTTCGGATTATCATATAGGTGAACTCCCTGATGAGAGAACTTTACTAAATGCAAAAGAAAATGGATTGATCTTAAAGCATCGAGGCAGACAATTTTCATCAGATGATTTCCGTCATTTTGACAAAATACTGGTAATGGACAGTTCAAATAAACAAAAAGTATTAAGATTGGCTAATTCTAAAGAAGATGTGGAAAAAGTTCAACTGATCAGGAGTTTTGAACCGGAAACAAATGATAGGAACTCAGATGTACCGGATCCATACTATGGAGGAGAAGAAGGTTTTCAAAATGTTTTTGATATACTAGACAGAACAACTAATCAAATATTAAGAGAAATTGTAGAAAAAGCAGTTAAATAAGGTGAAGTCGTAAACCGAATAGCCTGTTAATTATATTCCATTTCTTCAGGATAACAAAGTAACATCACATATATATAAGTTCAAAAAATGGGGGAGTAATGTTTTGCTAAAACTAATTTTATTGATCAAACCAGCTTCTTCTTCTGTTTAATTTCAAATCCTGTAATATGGAGGCTTTTACACCAATATCTACACTAAAAGATTGAAACCTTCCAAAAGGCACCCAGTTAGCATTAATTTGCCAACAGTGTAAGTCCCTGAATATATTAAATGAAGTCTGAGTAAACTCATTTTTTTCAAGATCATAACCTGAATTAAATCCAATTTTCCATTTCTCAGTAAAATTAACATCCCCGCTAAAATTAGTGGTTTGGGTTATTTTAGGCTCTTCGAAACCAATTCTGGACCATCTAATATTATATCTAACTCTTAAGTTCCAAGGCACCGTAAAATCAACGTACATGTCTGGATTATTGGAGATGGCTTGCACCTGATCTTCTGTGGCGCCTGCATCTCTAGCTCTTCCTTCTAAATTATTCCTGTTTTCATCATCACTTTTCTTTCCCTTTGGATTCAAATTAGTAGATAATGAAATGTTAAAATTTGACAATCTACCCAAGCCTTGCCCTGCTTCCCATGCATATGTATCTACCCTTCTTTGGTGGTATGTTGAGATGCCTCTTTCATTGACACTTACACTATCTAA
>JBEPWY010000008.1:0-24875 GCA_041642185.1 Marivirga sp. | reverse complement strand
AGTGCTTACATGAACGACTGCATAGAGGAAGCCCGCAAAAATGAATACGTAAAGACAATTTTAGGCAGAAAAAGATTTCTTCGTGATATCAACTCAAGAAACCAGACAGTTCGTGGATATGCAGAGCGAAATGCTATTAATGCGCCTATTCAAGGAAGTGCTGCCGATATGATAAAGATGGCTATGATCAATATCCACAAATGGATGAAGGAAGAGAAGTTGAAATCCAGAATGATTATGCAGGTACATGATGAATTGATTTTTGATACACATAAGGATGAAGTGGATTTATTGAGGGAAAAGGTGGTACACTTTATGAAAACGGCTATGGAATTAGACGTACCTATGGATATTGGCGTGGGTGTTGCGGATAATTGGATGGATGCGCATTAAGTCAATAGCTGTTTTGCACATAAAAACTGGTAAGACTTTTAAAATTCTTAAAATCAGCCATTAATATGCTTAATTGAATTTTTGCACAAGTCATATTTATTCCTCATTTTGGGATGCTATTTTGCTGATGATACTATGGAACAAAGCATATTAACGGCTATTTTTCTACCCCTTGCATTAGGTGTAATAATGCTGGGAATGGGAATGACACTCAATGTGTCGGATTTTAAAAGGGTAATCCAGTATCCGAAAGCAGCAATAATTGGCATAAGTAGTCAAATTATTTTATTGCCTTTGTTGGGCTTCGGGTTGGCTGCAGTGTTTTTTGAATCACCTGAATTGGCAGTTGGTTTTATATTAATTGCGCTATGTCCGGGAGGTGCTACTTCCAATATTATTTCTCATTTAGCCAAGGCGGATTTGGCTTTGTCAATCAGTTTAACAGCCATCAGCAGCCTGATTACCAATTTTAGTATACCAATATTGCTCAACCTGGCATTATTCCATTATATGGGGGGAGATCAGGCAGTGCAATTACCGCTTTTTAAAACTTTTCTGCAGATTTTTGCTGTCACTATATTGCCTGTCAGTATTGGGATGCTTATCAAGAGGAAGTATCCGGCCTTTGCATTGAAATCTCAAAAGGGCATGAATATCATTTCAGTGTTCTTTTTCGTATTAATTTTATTGGCTGCTATCCTTAAAGAAAGGGAAAATATTGTCCCTTATTTTAGGCAGGCAGGTTTGGCTACTTTACTTTTAAATGTGTTCAGCTTATTTATTGGTTATTATTTAGGTAAAATATTTAAACTTAACAAGAGGCAAAGCAGTGCTATAGCTATTGAAACAGGTATTCAAAACGGGACATTAGCCATTGCTTTGGCATTAAGTCCTGCTATTTTAAATAATACACAAATGGCTGTACCTGGTGCTATATATAGTTTACTGATGTTTGTTACCGCTGCGGTGGTGATATTTAGTACTAAGAATGCTAATGCAGCTGAATCAAGAAAAGAACTACAATTACCTTAAATTTATTGAGCATTAGAATGACGGTAAACTAATACTCAATAAATTAATTATTTAATTATATCATTATAAATTTTAATGTTTTTCTTTCTAATGTATCCTGAATTAGACTCAGTTAAAGAGTAAGTGTAAAGTCCTACATTTATTTTTGGTCTAGCAACACCGAATACAGTTCCTGTTTCGCAATCAATCAAATAATGCATGTACATATAAGCACTTCCAGCGGGTATAGGAACAACTATTGAATAAGCAGTTCCTGATTTTTTCTCCAGAATTGCTTCTTTCCAATCTATAAAGGGTGTTACTTCAATGGCTCCATCATAGGTTTCCTTAATTTCCTCAATGGTTGTTTTTTTATGAATCCAGTTTTCTGTAATCAATAAGGTGCTGTTTTTTAATGAAGCATCAGAATATTTCTGATAATCATTATATAATCGCATATTGTTTTTAAGCTGATTTTCTATCATAAATCCAGCAGTATAGTTTAAAGTTGAAATTCCAAAGGACAGAAAGACATCTGCAAATTCTAAATTTTCTCCCAGACTTGGTATAAATTGATTCATCAAAGATTTTGAGTTTTCCCCTTTTTTAATTTCAATTTGCAAGCCCTCTGTCACATATCTAAAGGAAGAGAATCCTTTTCCAATTGTTGAAGACCTAACCTTCACGGCTTCAATGCCTAGGGTCAATAGGTTGCTATTTGTTTTTGTAATCGCATAGGCTTCATCTTCAGATAAATAATCGACTACTTCGTTAAAGTCCCAAAAATTTTCTACTGCACTCTTTAAATGACTATTTAAATCTTCATCTTCGGTAAGAATAACAATAATCTTAGAATTTTTTATTTGTTCTATATTAGTTAATTTTACAAGTTGGCCGTTTGCGTTATTTACAATGAGTGGTATTAAAATAAGAGAAAGTAATAATTTAATTTTCATAGAATAATTTAAAAGAAGTGAATATATAGGTTAAACAAAGGTGTAAATTTATTATTTAATTAATTAATATATTGAAATAGTTTAGTTTTTCGATTAAGATAAAGATTCGGGTATATTTATGTATATTCTCAGCAGTTAAACACTGTTGCCAATTAAGTATTAAAGTTTTGATTCAAATTTATAGGTCGTAAAAAATATAATATTTATGAAAACAGTAAAATTATTTATTGCTGTAGTATGTCTGTTTACCTTTAAATTAGGTGCTCAAACAGAAGCAGAATTGGTAGAAAGTCAAATTGATAAGCCAACCATTAAAGGTCATATTTACTTCCTCGCCTCAGATGAGCTGAGAGGCCGTGAAACAGGATCTCCTGAAATAGATATTGCCGCTAAATATTTATCTACAACCTTCCGAAGGTACGGAGTGGCCCCTGTGCCTGGTGCGACAGATGGTTATTTTCAGCAGGTTCCATTAGTGAAAACCATCACTCCTGATGCTTACTCGCTTAAAATAGGTGATAAAACAGTTGATCCTGAGAATTTATTAAGAATAGAGGGCGCTGATATTAAAAAAGAAAGTGATTTCATTTTCGTAACTTATGGAACTGATAAAGATTTTGATACTAAAAAGATTGCAGGCAAAATAGCTGTTGTGCTAGCTGGCACAGAGGATGCACAGGATTGGCGCTCGGTATATATGGAAAGTGCCGCTAAATCTGAAAGAGCTAAAAAAGCCGGAGCTTTAGGTTTAGTGGAATTGCATACTCAGTCGCCGGACAATTGGAGTCAATTTAAGCGATTTGCCGGTAGTAGTTCTATTGGAATTAAAAAGCAGCAGGAAAAAGCAGGTAATGGTTTTTTTAAGCTTTGGGTTAAAGATTATGATAGTGAATGGATTGAAGTTATTAAGGATAATAAAAAACAATCACTTGAAGTATTGATAACCAAAGAAATGCAGTTGGACATACCTGCCAAGAATGTGGTTGGAATGGTAGAAGGGACAGATCCTGAATTGAAAAATGAATTTGTGATTTATTCTGCGCATTATGATCATATAGGAGTAGGGCAACCCAATGCTGAAGGCGATTCCATTTATAATGGAGCAAGGGATAATGCTGTGGGAGTGGTAACGGTGATGAGTGCTGCTGAAAGTATTGCTAAAAACCCCACAAAGCGATCTGCTTTATTTATTTTATTTACTGCGGAGGAAGAAGGTTTATTGGGAAGTAGATATTATACTGAAAATCCGCTAATACCTTTAGATCAAATGGTATACTGCTTTAATAGCGATAACGGAGGCTATAATGATACAAGCATTGCCACTATCGTGGGTTTAGGGCGTACCACGGCAGAAGATCATATTCGGGAAGCGGCCGAAACCTTCGGGTTAAAGGCTATTGATGACCCTGCAGGTGAGCAAGGATTGTTTGATCGATCCGATAATGTGAACTTTGCCAAAAAAGGGATACCTGCACCCACCTTTAGTCTAGGTTTTACCGCTTTCGATGCAGAAATAGGTAAGTATTATCATCAGCAGGCCGATAATCCTGAAACACTGGATTACGATTATTTGGAGAAATTCTTCCGTGCTTTTGTTTTGTCTGCTCGATTGATAGCAAATGATGTTGAAACACCTTTCTGGACCGAAGGTGATAAATATTATGAGGCAGGTAAGGCTTTGTATGAAGATTAACAAATGGAATTGGAAGCAGCTCAGCTTTCTGAAGTTGAGCTGTTAAATTACTTTACATCAATAGTTATATCCATTACTCTTTCAGTATTGTTTTTAGTGTCTCCAATACTTATAACTTCTTTGATCTTCACCTGATCCTGACCGGTAAAGCCTTCTTTTGGAAGGTATATATACTCCAGCTGTTTGGTGTCATTATTCCATTTTATTTTGCTTATCGTATGGTTTTTAGCTTGAGAAGCAATAGTAAATCCGCCTTCTGTTGACATACCGGTGGCTAAGCGGTATCTCAGCATTTTTCCCGCCGGAACTTCCAGAGTAATTTTATCTGTCTTTTCAGATTTGCCTTCAGAATTTTGGTTGTTTTTGCATGCCATCATGGTGAAAATAATTAAGGCTAGAATTGTAAGAGATTTCATAAATTATTAATGGTTTTGATTTACTCAGTTTAAACTCATCTGTCCCTTTGATGTTGCCCTGCTGCGCCAATAATTCCTGCATGATTTTTTAGAGCAGCAGGCACTACTTTTAATTGAGGGGCAAGAAATCTTTTATATTTTGAGAACTGCTTGCTAACTCCTCCACCTAATATGATCAATTCCGGGTAGAATAGTTTGTTGACTTCTAATAGATATAAGTTCAGTCTGTTGCCCCATGTTTCCCAGTCAAGGTTTTCATTTTCTCGCACAGAATTGGCTGCATAAGCTTCGGCTATATCTCCTTTCAGTTGGATATGGCCTAATTCTGTGTTGGGGACCAACATCTGTTTGTGAAATAAAGCGGACCCAATTCCGGTGCCTACTGCAATCATGAGTACAGTGCCATTTTGATTTTTACCGGCACCATAACGCATTTCTGCCAATCCGGCCACGTCAACATCGTTCATAACAAGGGTATCGCAGGAAGTTTCCTTTGAAAGTAATTCATTAATAGGTTGACCAATCCAGCTTTCGTCAATATTAGAGGCAGTTTTTACAATGCCGTTTACAATAGCCGCAGGAAAACCACAGCCTATTTTACCCGTCCACTGAAAATGCTTTTGGAGTTTGATGACTGTTTTAATCATCGCCCCAGGTGTAGCAGGTTGCGGGGTTTGGAACCTTTTTCTTTCGCTGATAAATTCACCTTTTTCCAAATCTACAATAGCGGCTTTCATGCCTGAACCACCTATATCAATGCCTAATACTTCCAATAGCTTTTAGTTATAATTAAGAATTGAATATAGGGTTTCAAACGGCAATGGTGAAATTTCTATTCGTTTTTATTAAATTTCATTTCTAAATATAAATACAAGGATTATTGAACGGTATTTTAAATAAAATTCTGTTATTATCCTTTGCATGAACCATAAATAGCATTTATTATTCCTTAAAATGAAAAAGCTACTGTTAATTGCCTCCGCTTTGATGTTGTTTTCCTGCAGCAACATAATATATAAATTATATGGAATAGAAGTCTTACAGGAGGTTGATGAACAGCGAATAACTTCTTTTTATGCCGGCATAGATTTAGTAGACCTTAATCATCAGCAATATTTGATCGATTCCACACAGTTTGAGATTTATAGAAGGGTAGGAAAAACTGACAGAATAAAAAAAGACATGAGTCAGCCCGTACAAATTCTTTATTTTATCAATGATAGATTAGCGTCTTTCCATGCCAATTGTTATGCAAAAGGCTCTTTAAAAAATATTGACTTCAACTATAATGGTAGATTTGATCAGTTTATACCAACCTCTGCCACAGATTCACTTCCTTCTTATACTAGCTTAACTGAATTGGGAGAGAAGTTAAATATTGAGCCTGCCATAAGTCAAAAGAATATTACCATCATTGTTTTATGGACATCCATGTTTGAAAATATGGCCAAATCCGGAATAGAAGAAGTGCTTATTAATTTGGAGAATTTTGAGCAAAAAGAAAATGTAAAAATTCATTTTATCAATAATGATGACTTTTATGCTAAATTGGATTGAATATTAAAGTTTTCTTTTCAACCAATCATACCATTCAGCCACCATTGCTATAAAAGGATTTCTTTTGAACTCTTTTGTCATAAAATCCTTTTATTTTAGTTGGATCATTAAATCAAAAAATACAATGAGAAAATTATTGGCTTTTCCACTCGGTATGTTATTATTTGCATGTGGAAGTGAAGAAAAAACATCACAAATGACAATAGAAAAATATCCTGAAACAGCTACAGTAGACACCGTAGACACTTATTTTGGTACTGAGGTGCCCGATCCTTACCGCTGGTTGGAAGACGATCGCTCGGAACAAACAGCCAATTGGGTAGAGGCTCAAAATGAAGTTACATTCGGTTATCTAAACAATATTCCGTTCAGGGACAAAATTGAATCCCGCCTGACGGAACTTTGGAATTATAAAAAAGAAGGTGCACCACGTAAGCATGGTGATTATTATTATACCTATAAAAATGATGGGCTTCAAAACCAATGGGTCATTTACAGAAAGAAAGGTGTGGAGGGTGAGGAAGAATTATTTCTTGACCCGAACACTTTCTCTGAAGATGCCACGACTTCTTTAGCCGGAACATCCTTTACAAAAGATGGTTCTTTACTGGCCTATTTAATATCTGAAGGTGGTTCCGATTGGAGAAAAATCATCGTGATGAATACTGAAGATAAAAGTATAGTAGAAGATACGATCAGGGATGTGAAGTTCAGCGGTGTGTCATGGAAGGGCAATGAAGGCTTTTATTATAGTAGTTATAAAAAGCCAGAAGGAAGCGCATTGTCTGCTTTAACACAGCAGCACCAGTTGTTTTATCATAAACTTGGAACAAAGCAGTCTGAAGATAAATTAATATTTGGAGGGGAGGAAACACCAAGAAGATATGTAGGTGGCAGTGTTAGTGACGATGAACAATTTCTCTTTATCACAGCAGCTGAAAGTACAAGCGGTAATGAATTGTATATGCAGGATTTAGCCCAAGAAAACAGTCCTATTGTGCGTATAGCTAAAGGTTTCGATAGCGAACATTATGTGTTGGATAATGAAGGAGACAGGCTATTTATCATAACAAATCTTAATGCACCAAATCAAAGGCTAGTGGAAGTAAATGCTCAGGATCCTTCTATAGAAAATTATAAAGATGTTATTCCTGAAACAGAGAATGTATTAAGTGTAAGCACGGCAGGAGGAAATTTCTTTGCCAACTATATGGTAGACGTGAAAACTGAGATTCATCAATTTGATTATGATGGAAAAAAAATCAGGCAGGTAGAATTACCAGGTATAGGTACTGCCGGAGGTTTCAGTGCTGAAAAAGAGGATTCAATTCTGTATTATTCATTTACGTCTTTTACTTATCCTTCAGCTATTTTTAAATATGATATAAATGGAGGAGAGTCAGAATTACACTGGAAACCGGAAATAGATTTTGATCCGGAAGCTTATGTAACCGAGCAAGTGTTTTATGAAAGCAAGGATGGTACAAAAGTTCCAATGTTTATTACCCATAAAAAAGGGCTGGAAAAGAATGGTAAAAACCCTACTGAGCTTTATGCCTACGGTGGGTTTAATGTGAGCTTAAGACCAAGTTTTAGTATTGCAAGATTAGTTTGGCTGGAGCAAGGGGGAGTTTATGCGCAACCTAATTTAAGAGGCGGTGGAGAGTATGGTGAAGATTGGCATAAGGCAGGCACAAAACTAAACAAGCAAAATGTATTTGATGATTTTATTGCAGCTGCAGAATATTTGAAAAAAGCTGGCTATACTGATTCTGATCATTTAGCAATATCAGGTGGCTCAAATGGAGGGTTGTTAGTGGGAGCAACTATGACCCAAAGACCGGAGCTTGTAAAAGTAGCTTTCCCTGCCGTGGGTGTATTGGATATGTTGCGTTACCATACATTTACTGCCGGAGCAGGTTGGGCTTCTGATTATGGTACATCTGAGGAGAGCAAAGAGATGTTTGATTATATTCTGGGATATTCTCCTGTGCACAATGTGAAGGAAGGAGTTGAATATCCTGCCACTATGGTAACAACTGCCGATCATGATGATAGGGTAGTGCCAGCACATTCCTTTAAATTTGCTGCTGAATTGCAGAAAAAACATGCTGGTGATAATCCTGTATTAATTAGAATCGAAACCAATGCCGGACATGGGGCAGGTAAACCGACAGATAAAATTATAGATGGATATGCCGATAAATATGCATTTGCTTGGTATAACATGAATTTTAATCCCTTTAATAAGGAAATATGATTTCTAAAATTTTGCCTAGAAGTCTTTAAAATTGAAAATATGAGTATAAAAATAAGAAGAGCAGAAAAGAAGGATATTCCACGAGTGCTGGATCTGATAAAAGAATTAGCCGTTTACGAGCGTGAGCCCGATGCAGTAGTAATTGATGAAGAAGAACTAATAAAAGACGGCTTTGGAGACAATCCGGCCTATGGGCTTTTTGTAGCAGAAGATGAAAGGCAAATTGTTGGAATTGCTCTTTATTATTTTCGCTATTCTACCTGGAACGGCAAAGTATTATACCTGGAAGATTTGATTATTACTGAGTCGGAAAGAGGGAAAAGCTATGGCAGAACCTTGTTGAATACTATACTTGAAGAAGCAGATAAACAAAACTGCAGGTTGTGTACCTGGCAGGTGTTGGACTGGAATGAGCCATCCATACAATTTTATAAAAATATCGGGGCCGATCTTGATGAAGGCTGGATTAATTGTACTGTTAAAAAGGAGCAGTACAAATCCATTTACGCACACAAATAATAGAACTTAGGATTTTTCACTATTCAGCCGCAGCTTTCGGTTGCGGCTGAATAGTGAAAATCTTGTTTATATAGTCTCCAAAAATGTTCTAAAGGATACACACTTATTTTGGAACATATCAAAATGATCTTTTTTAAGCCTGGGAGCTTCTTCCACCATGTATTTTTCTAACTGCTCTAAAGTTTCAGCGTGATATTGGACAGCATAAGTCTCTCCCTCGCCTTCTGTTTCATTCAATAAGCGAAGCATTCGATAATCGTGGAAGTAACCAGTGGCCAACACATCAGGAATGTGTGTTTCTTTCATCCAGTTGATCCACTTCTCACTTACCTCTTTTTCTACATTTACAGTAACATTATATACAATCATATTCTTAGCGTTTTCACAAATTTGAAGGTTTTAAATTTAATCTGAAAACATTTACTACCATCCTTTGGTTATTTTTTGAACATCACGGGGAAATTCAATAGATGTTTGGTTAAATTTCGAGTTAAAGGAAAGGAGCAGAATTCAGTGAGTAATTATTCAATAAAAGATTTAGAGCATTTATCAGGGATAAAGGCCCATACACTTAGGATATGGGAGCAGCGGTATAATTTCATTGAGCCTAAACGGACAGATACCAATATTCGCTATTACAGTGACAAGGATTTGAAACTGGTGTTAAATATTTCTACGCTTAAGGAGAATGGCTTTAAAATTTCCAATATAGCCAAAATGAATGAGGAGGAGATGTATGCAGCAGTTTTGAAGCTGGCCGAAACCAATCTCCGCTTTCCTGACCAAATTAACTCACTAACCTTGAGCATGATTGATATGGATGAAGGAAGGTTCGAAAACATCCTAAGCAACAATATCATTAAATATGGTTTTGAAAGAACAATGGTCAATATTATCTATCCATTTCTTTCAAAAATAGGGATGCTTTGGCAGACAGGAAGTATTTTGCCCGCTCAGGAACATTTTATCTCTAATTTAATCCGGCAAAAAATGATTGTGGCTATTGATGGCCAATATGTTAATGAAACTGAGTCCAAAGGAAAGTGGCTGTTGTTTTTGCCTGAAGGAGAACTTCATGAGCTATCCTTATTATTTGCGTCACTTTTACTAAGATCAAGAAAGTATAAGGTGATTTACCTGGGGCAAAATCTTCCTAAAGAGGATTTATATGCAGTAAAGGATGTCCATAATCCTAATTATGTATTAACCATGTGTACGGCTGCCCCTAAAAAAGCCGATATACAGGATTATATTGATGAAATTGCAGATTTATTCAGTAGCTCTAAACTCTTTGTGGGCGGTTATCAGGTAATAGGTCAGGATATCAAGAAAAAGAGCAATGTGGATTTCTTGTTGAAGATGGAAGACCTGATTTCATTCATTGATAACGAATAATCTTCTGAAATAATTGGATTGTAAGTATTGGCCACTCAGACGAGAGGCTTTTTTTTTGCCTATTTTTATTTAATCCGATCATACTCACAATCTAATAATTCGATTCCGTCAGTACCTAAATTAAATCCTTAAAAACAGCGAGTAGTTTTAAAAGCAACTTTATTTTATTCTTCTACAAGAAATTATTTTATAGTATCCCTTGTCTCCACAGTCAGATATTTACAATATCTGAGCCCAGCTTAAGTTTTTTTTTCTCTCTCTCTTACTATTATGTTATTCTGTGCATAATGTCAGTTCTCTGGTGTCTCCATACCTGATTGAAAAGATATTAATAAAAAAGTAAAAAAAGTAAACAGAACTAAATATAGTTAAATACGTGTAAATACATTAAATAAATGTGTTTAAATGATTTAATAGCATATTAAATAACAATTTAAATATAAAAACGTAATTACGTTTAACAAATTACGTTAATAAATTAAACAAAATATTTGCATATTGTTTAATTATTGTATATATTTGTTAAACAAACTAAACAATAATAATCATGACAGCTTTAGAATTTGGTTACGCGATTAATAACATGACAAAGACAATGAAGCCTTTTGCTTTAAGGTTGACTAAGGACATGGAACAGGCAAATGATTTAATACAGGAAACAGTATTAAAGGCGTTTTCCAACAGGGATAAGTTTTCTGAAGGGACAAACCTAAAGGCATGGTTGTTCACTATTATGAAAAACACCTTCATTACCAATTATCAAAGAATGGTAAGAAGAAAGACTTTTATTGATACGACAGAGAATTTACACTTTATAAACTCTACTGAAAATATTGCTCAAAATACCGCATATGGTAGTTTCGCAATGGATGATATTGTTAAACAAGTAGAGAGATTAGATGATGTATATAAAACTCCATTTATGATGCATTTTAAGGGATTTAAATATCATGAAATTGCAGAGAAATTAGAAATCCCTATTGGAACTGTTAAAAATAGAATCCATATTGCCAGAAAAGAGTTAAAAGATACTCTTAAAGTATACGCAAAATCAAATTAAACAATGCCCCAAAAAAAGGTTGTAGTAATTGGTTCTGGCTTCGCGGGTTTATCCACGGCTACATTTTTAGCCAATGAAGGATGCGAAGTAATTGTATTGGAAAAAAACAAGGATTTAGGAGGAAGAGCCCGGAAGTTTGAAGCTGAGGGTTTTACCTTTGATATGGGGCCCAGCTGGTACTGGATGCCCGATGTTTTTGATAGATATTTTGAAAAATTCGGAAAGAAAACTTCCGATTATTACCAATTAGAACGATTGGACCCTTCTTATCATGTTGTTTTCGGCAAGAATGACATCATGAAAGTGCCTGCTAACATGGCTCTTTTTAGAGAGATGTTAGAGAAGCTAGAAAAGGGAAGTGCGGAATCACTGGATAAATTTTTAGAGCAGGCCGCCTATAAATATGAAAAGGGTATTAATGATTTGGTATATAAACCAGGGCGCTCTTTAACAGAGTTCATGAACCCTAAGCTTCTTTATGATATGATTCGACTGGATATTTTCTCCTCCATACACAGTCATGTCAGAAAATATTTTAAAAATGAAAGGATTATCCGTCTAATGGAGTTTCCTATTTTGTTTCTAGGAGCATTACCTGAAAACACTCCCGCATTATATAGTATGATGAATTATGCTGATATCAGTTTAGGGACATGGTATCCAAAAGGTGGCATGCACAAGATAGTGGAAGGGATGGTAAGCCTTGCTGAAGAGAAAGGTGTTAAATTTATTACTGAACAAGAAGTTTTATCAATTGAGTGTGAAGGAAAAACAGCAAAAAAAGTAATCACTCAGGATAGGTCTTTTGCGGCAGATGTTGTTGTGTCCTCAGCTGATTACGAACATACTGATCAAAAAATATTACCAAAAGCTTTTCGAAATTACAATAAAAAATATTGGGACAGCCGCTCTTTGGCGCCCTCTTCCTTAATTTTTTATTTAGGAATTGATAAAACGATAAATGGCCTTGTGCACCATAATTTATTTTTTGACCATGAATTTGGTCCACATGCTAAAGAGATTTATAAAGACCCTAAATGGCCTGAAGCACCATTGTTTTATGTGAGTGCTACTTCTAAAACTGATGATACTGTTGCTCCTGAGGGCATGGAGAATATTTTTATTTTAATGCCTGTAGCCCCTGATTTGGAAGATACAGAAGAAATAAGAGAAAAGTATTACCATATGATTCTTGATAGGATGGAAAGTATTTTAGGAGAAAGTATTAAAAATCACGTTATTTATAAGAGAAGCTTTGCCCATAAGGATTTTAAAAGTGAATATCATTCTTTTAAAGGCAATGCTTACGGATTGGCCAATACTTTAAAGCAGACAGCGATTTTAAAACCTTCGCTGAAAAGTAAGAAGCTTAATAATTTTTACTTTGCCGGCCAGTTAACCGTTCCTGGCCCCGGAGTGCCACCCTCTTTAATATCTGGGCAGGTAGTAGGTAAAGAGGTGATGAAAGATTTTAAAAACAAATAAGAATCATGGATGCTAAAGAATTATTTAATCAAACCACCTTTGAATGCAGCCGGCTGATCACACAACGATACAGCACATCATTTACATTAGGTATAAAAACACTTGATAAAAAATTCCAGTATCCGGTATATGCAATCTACGGCTTCGTAAGATATGCAGATGAAATTGTAGATACTTTTCATGACCATGATAAAGCAGGCTTATTAAAACTCTTTAAACAAAATACTTATGAGGCTATTGAGCAAAAAATAAGCCTAAATCCTGTTCTGCACTGTTTTCAGATGGTGGTAAATGAATATGAAATCCCTTTGGAATTGATAGAGGCATTTTTAAATAGCATGGAAATGGATTTGCATGATATTGAATATGATCAACAAACCTACGAAGAATATATTTATGGCTCTGCTGAAGTGGTAGGATTAATGTGCCTGAAAGTTTTTTGTGAAGGAGATCAGCAACAATATGACAACTTACTTCCTCCAGCCAAAAGCTTAGGCGCTGCTTTTCAGAAAATCAATTTTTTAAGAGATATAAAATCAGATTACCAGGAGAGAGGCAGAGTTTATTTTCCGGGAGTAGATTTTAAAAATTTCACCAAAGAGGATAAAGAACAAATTGAGGCAGATATTCAAGCCGATTTTGAAGCGGCTTATAAAGGTATTGTTAGATTGCCCGAAGGTGCCCGCTTGGGAGTTTATCTTGCCTATAATTATTACATCAATCTTTTCAAGAAAATTAAACATTATCCTGCAAAAAAAATAATGAATGAAAGGGTAAGAGTTAAAGATTCAAAAAAACTATTTCTACTGTTCAGTAGTTATATAAAGCACCAGTTTAATGCTTTATGAAATATAATCAGCCATGTTAAACCTTAGTGTTAAAATAGATAATAATTCAGGC
The DNA here is from genome assembly GCA_041642185.1 of Marivirga sp. GTDB lineage: Bacteria > Bacteroidota > Bacteroidia > Cytophagales > Cyclobacteriaceae > Marivirga. Next base: position 11,230 of record JBEPWY010000008.1, on the reverse strand, counting down.
TTTTGTTTTGGTGTTGTTTATGCTATAGAAATGGCAGAAGATATGCTTGAAGAAGACGGACACTTGTTTTGCCTGGGAGATATTGTGCACAATGATGAGGAGGTAAAAAGATTAGAAAAAAAAGGACTTAAAATAATCAATAGAGAAGATCTTCTTGATTTAAAGAATGAAAAAGTTTTGATAAGAGCTCATGGTGAACCCCCCTCAACTTATAAATTAGCCATTGAAAATAACCTTACCTTAATAGATGCCTCTTGCCCAGTAGTATTGAAATTGCAAAACAGGATCAAAAACTCATTCGATAAAAAGGAGCAAATTTATATCTATGGTAAACATGGCCATGCCGAAGTAGAAGGTTTATTAGGGCAAACAAATCAGGAAGCGATAGTCTTTCAGGATATTAGCGAACTTGATATTGAGACACTTCCGAAAAGCCTGACGCTTTATAGTCAGACAACCAAAAGTACCGATAAATTTTACGAAATCAGGGAGGTCTTAATCAATGCAGGCATAACTGTTAATTCTAATGATACTATTTGCAGACAAGTGTCTAACAGAGATAAGGAGCTAAGGACTTTTGCGGGCAATTTTAATAAAGTTGTTTTTGTTTCAGGAACTAAATCTTCTAACGGTAAGGTGCTTTTTAATGTGTGCAAAGATCAAAACCCTAATACTTACTTTATATCCAACACCACAGAGCTTAAAAAAGAATGGTTTCAAGATAATGATTCAGTAGGGATATGCGGTGCCACTTCCACCCCTATGTGGCTGATGGAGCAAGTAAGGGATGAACTTTTAAATTTCTAACAGCATTCTGTAGTATATTTGTCAATATGTCTGATACATTATTAATCATATTCTACGCCTTTTTAATTGCAGGCACTTTTCTTCTTATGGAAGCAGTTGCCTGGTTTACCCATAAATATATTATGCACGGATTTCTTTGGTCCTGGCACAAATCACATCATAAGGTTCATAACCATACTTTAGAGCGAAATGATCTTTTTGCCGTAGTATTTAGTGTGCCTTCTGCTGTTTTAATTATGGCAGGCATTGAGTTTTCTGAAGTTCGCTGGTTGCTATTTGTGGGAATAGGAGTGGCTTGCTATGGATTATTTTATGTGTTATTTCATGACGTTCTCGTGCATAGACGTCTAAAAATAAAATTTAAAGCTAAGCATCCTTACCTTAAACGAATGATGAAAGCACATTATGTCCACCATGAAGTGCACACAAAAGAAGGAGCTGAAGCTTTTGGCTTTCTTTATGCCCCTGGAAAATATAAGGTTAAAGAAAAAAGCACTAAAGAAAGCCAAGGTTGATTGATTAATTATCTCTTCCCAATCATTTTTTATACTCTTTAAGTTTCCTGATAGGGGAATCATTTAGTTTATCTGAATTTCCTGGTATCATCTAACATATTCTAGAATAATCGTTAGTAATTTTAAACAGGATAGTAGTATTCATGTTATGAGATTGTAACTATAGTTTAAACCTGTATAAGTTAATCAAATGATTGCAAGAATTCCCTATTATAAAATTGCTTTTTCTTTTTTATGGATTATTAGTTTTTTGATTACCCCTTCCGGTTTATTAGCTCAAAATGAGGCTGAATTGTCCGGGTATGTGCGGGATAACAAAACAGAGGAGCCTTTAATAGGAGCTACCGTTCAATTAGAAGGTACAGGTTTAGGAGCTGTAACAGATGTGAAAGGATATTATAACATTGTTGGAATTAAACCTCAAACTTATAATGTAAAAGCTTCATATGTGGGCTATGAAAGCCAGACTAAATTTAATATAGTGCTTAAAAGTGGTGGTGTGCCAAACGTTAATTTTTCCCTGAGCGAAAGTGTAGAGCAGCTTGAGGGAGTTACCGTGAGATCCAACCCTTTTAGAAAAAATGAAGAAACGCCACTTTCTATTCAGCGGTTATCACCTGAAGAAATTGCTACCTACCCGGGAGGGAATAATGACATTGCCAAAGTAGTGCAGTCATTGCCCGGTGTGAGCGGATCAGTCGGGGGTTTTAGAAACGATGTGATCATAAGAGGAGGGGCTCCTAATGAAAATGTTTATTACCTGGATGGAATTGAAATCCCAAATATTAATCATTTCAGCACACAAGGAAGTGCAGGAGGCCCGGTAGGTTTGTTAAATGTTTCCTTTTTTGAAGGGGTTACTTTATCATCCAGCGCATTTGGAGCACAATATGATAATGTGTTATCAGGAGTACTTCAGTTTGATCAGAGAGACGGAAACTCACGTGAGTTTAGAACCAATTTCAGGGTAAGTAGCAGTGAGGCGGCGCTAACTACAGAAGGGCCTTTATTTAAAAAGAAGGATGAAGAACAAAGTAATACCTCATTTATTGCTTCCGTAAGACGCTCCTATTTACAATTGCTTTTTCAGGCCATTGACCTACCATTTCTTCCTGATTATTGGGATTATCAATATAAATTGACTCACAAAATAGATCAATATAATGAGATTAATGTTACAGGAGTGGGTTCTTTGGATAATATTTCCATTAATGTGCCAGATGAGTATAGTCAGGATCAGCAAGCCACCTTAGATCAAATTCCTATTATTAATCAGTGGACAACCACTGCTGGCGTTAGCTGGAAAAAACGTTTTAAAGACAATTCCGGCTTTATGACCACGGCATTGAGTACGAATGTACTAAATAACCGCTTTGAACAATTTGAGAATAATGTAAATCAGGAGGGACTCATATTTACCAATGATTCACAGGAACAAGAAGTAAAGTTCAGGTATAACCTCACAAAGTTTTTGGCTGACTGGACTATTAATTCAGGGTTTATAGTACAGCAATCCATCTATTCAAACGAAAGTGAATTAATAGATACTAGCCGGGGCTTCTCCTATGAAAATGAGCTTAATTTTACCCGTTATGGAATTCACTCTCAGGCCTCACGTAAATTTGTAAATGACAGGCTGGGCTTTTCAGCAGGCATTAGAATAGATGGAAATACCTTTATGGAAAGCGGAAATGAAATCTATAAAACATTCAGCCCCCGTTTGTCACTTTCTTACGAATTGGATAAAGAAAGGAAATGGGTTGTAAGCGCATCTGTTGGTAGGTATTTTAAAATTCCTCCTTATACAGTTCTTGGTTTTTCTGGTGAGGATGGAGATTTTCTTAATAAAGACACCGAATATATCCAGAGTGACCACTTAGTGGCTGGCATAGAATATTTGGTTACTCCTTCTTCACGCTTTAGCATAGAAGGTTTTTATAAGCAGTATGAGAATTACCCTGTATCAGTTGTTGATAGCGTTTCACTGGCTAACTTAGGGGGTGGATTTTCAGTATTAGGCAATGAAAATGTAAGAAGTGTTGGGTTGGGACGAGCTTATGGGATGGAATTTCTTTATCAGCGTAAATTCACAAAGAGTTTTTATGCCATACTGGCCTATACACTCTATAAAAGTGAATTTACCGGTTTTAATACAGACGAATATTTGCCCTCTACCTGGGATAATCGAAATTTAATTACTTTTACTGGAGGATATAAATTTGGAAATAACTGGGAAGTAAGTGCTAGGGTGCGTTATTTAGGCCAAACACCTTTAGCTCCTGTTGATGAGGAAGCCACCTTGGCCAGCTATCCCAATATTATAAGAGATTATTCCCGCCAGGGCGATTTATTATTGGACCCCTTTAATCAAACGGACATCAGGATCGATAAAAAATGGAATTTCAATAAATTTACCCTGAATGTGTTTTTAGAAGTACAAAATGCCTTCCGTCAGCAACTGCCCTCTGTACCCAACTATGGATTGGTGCGGGATGACCAGGGAGAAGTAATTATGCCAAGACAACTTACCCTTATTGAGGAGGTGAATAACAGTTCTGTTTTACCTGCTTTAGGAATTGTGATTGACTTTTAACAAATAATCACACTATTTTTAATTCTGCCTTAAACGTATGTTTTTTTGACTTAGTTTAGAAAAATTCTAATAAGTCTATTATTATTTATATTTTGTTTATTTTCTGATTAAAAGGTAGCTATTTCGTCAGGATGCTTTATTTTTGTGGCAAACTATATAAAGTAAATCCTAAACAGAGTCTTTGGCTTTTTTTAGGAGTAGTAAATCTTAAAAAAATAACCTCAAATGAAAATAGCAGTAGTAGGAACAGGATATGTAGGCTTAGTAACAGGTACTTGTTTTGCTGAAACAGGTAATCATGTAATTTGTGTAGATATTGATGCCAATAAAGTAAATAAACTACAAAATGGTGTGATTACCATTTATGAGCCCGGCCTTGAAGTATTATTCGAAAGAAATATCCGCCAGAAACGATTAAGTTTTACTACCAATTTAAAAGAGGGTATTAAAGATGCAGATGTGATCTTCCTGGCTTTACCTACTCCTCCAGGAGAAGACGGTTCGGCAGATCTTAAATATATATTAAAAGTGGCCAATGATTTAGGCGAGCTTTTGGAAAAATATGTGGTGATTGTTGATAAAAGTACAGTTCCTGTAGGCACTGCAGAAAGAGTAAAAGACGCGGTAGCTAATAATGCTAAAGTAGATTTTGATGTGGTATCCAACCCTGAATTCTTAAGAGAGGGCGTTGCCGTAGATGATTTCATGAAACCTGATAGGGTAGTGATCGGTACGGAATCTGAGCGCGCAATTAAGATAATGAATAACTTATATGCCCCATTAGTAAGGCAAGGCAATCCAGTTATTTTCATGGATGAAAAATCTGCCGAGTTAACCAAATATGCCGCAAATGCATTTTTGGCAACTAAAATCACTTTCATGAACGAGATTGCCAATCTTTGTGAAAGATTAGGCGCTAATGTGGATATGGTAAGAAAAGGCATAGGTACCGATACCAGAATAGGTAAAAGGTTCTTATTTGCAGGCATAGGCTACGGGGGAAGTTGCTTCCCAAAAGATGTTCAGGCATTGGCTAAGTCATCCAGAGATGTGAATTACGATTTCAAGATATTGGAATCAGTAATGGAAGTAAATACCCGCCAGAAAACAAGGTTGATCGACCATTTGCAAGGGTACTTCAAGAATGATGTAAAAGGTAAAACCATAGCTATGTGGGGATTGGCCTTTAAACCTTATACGGATGATATCCGTGAAGCGCCGGCATTGTATAATATTGAAGCCTTATTAGAACTTGGTGCCAAAGTACGGGTATATGACCCCGAAGCCATGGACAATGTTAAGGAAGTATTGGGCGATAAAGTCACTTATTGTGAAAACGAATATTCAACCTTGGAGGGCACAGATGCTTTAATGATAATGACAGAGTGGCCTGTATTTAGGACACCAGATTTTAAAGTGTTAAAAGAGAAGCTATCTAACCCATTGATATTAGATGGAAGAAACTTATATGAGCCTGAGCAAATGAAGCAGGAAGGGTTCACCTATTTTAGTATTGGTAGATAAATAATTATGGCTAAGGAGAAAGTATTAATTACAGGTGCAGCAGGTTTTCTGGGATCACATTTGTGTGACAGGTTTCTAAAGGAAGGGTATCAGGTGATTGGCATGGATAACCTGATTACAGGTTCCATGGACAATATATCTCATTTGATGAATCGGGAAGATTTTGAGTTTTACCATCATGATGTTACCAAATATATTCATATACCGGGAGAGCTGAAATATATATTACACTTTGCCTCTCCGGCTAGCCCTATTGATTATTTAAAAATACCTATCCAAACATTAAAGGTAGGAGCTCATGGTACCCATAATTTATTGGGATTGGCCAAAGATAAAAAAGCGAGAATTTTAGTGGCTTCAACATCTGAGGTATATGGTGACCCCTTGGTGCACCCTCAAACAGAGGAGTATTATGGTAACGTAAATCCCATCGGCCCAAGAGGAGTATATGACGAAGCCAAAAGGTTTATGGAATCCATCACTATGGCCTACCATACCTACCATAACTTAGAGACACGTATTATCAGAATCTTTAATACCTATGGGCCGAGGATGCGTTTGAATGACGGCCGTGTATTGCCTGCATTTATCGGACAAGCATTAAGGGGAGAAGACCTGACAGTTTTTGGAGACGGTTCACAGACTAGATCCTTCTGTTATGTAGATGATTTGGTGGAAGGAATTTATCGCTTATTGATGAGTGATTATTCCAAGCCTGTGAATATAGGTAATCCGGATGAAATTACTATTAGTGAATTTGCAGAGGAAATTATTAAGTTAACAGGAACTTCTCAGAAAGTTATTTATAAAGACCTTCCTCAGGATGATCCTAAACAAAGAAGACCAGATATTACAAAGGCCAAAGAGTTGTTGGGCTGGACTCCTAAAGTAGATAGAGTTGATGGTTTAAAAATCACTTATGATTATTTCAAATCATTGGATCGGGAAAAATTGTTCCAGACAGAGCATAAAGATTTCGAAAAGTACAGCAAGAAATAATGGGTAAAAAAATATTAGTAACAGGAGGCTTGGGTTATATTGGTTCTCACACAGTAGTAGAACTGATCAAACAAGGCTACGAACCTTTAATCATTGATAATCTTTCCAATTCTGAGCCCGAAGTATTGGATAGGCTGGAGAAAATTTGTGGAAAAAGACCTTTATTTCAGCAAGTAGAGATGCGTGATAAAGAGCAACTTCAGGAAGTTTTCTGGAATAATAACAATGAAATTGTAGGTGTTATCCATTTTGCCGCAGCATTATTGGTGGGGGAGTCAGTAGAGAACCCATTACACTACTATTATAACAACCTTGCATCTACCATTAATTTGCTGGAGTGTATGAAAGACTTTGAGGTAGAACCCATAGTTTTTTCATCTTCCTGCACGGTTTATGGTAATCCTGATGAACTTCCAGTAACTGAAAATGCCAGTATTAAACCTGCAGTATCTCCATACGGAAATACAAAAAAAATATGTGAAGATATACTCGCCGATGCTTCTAATGCACATAATATACGTGTAGTTTCTCTCCGGTATTTTAACCCCATCGGAGCGCATGAATCGACATTAATTGGGGAATTCCAAAAAGAAGCGCCACATCATTTAGTGCCTTATATTACCGAAACTGCTTTAGGTAAACGTGAAAAACTGATGATATTTGGTAATGATTGGAACACCAAAGACGGTACTTGTGTGAGAGACTATATTCACGTGAGCGATGTTGCCTCAGCTCATATATTTGCCCTAGAAAGAGTCATAAATAAGGATGCCTCAAAAGAAAGTTATGAGGTGTTTAATATAGGGTCAGCTAACGGATATTCTGTGTTGGAGATGGTGCAAAGCTTTGAGAAAGTAACAGGAATGAAAGTTCCTTATGAATTTACTGCCCGAAGAGCTGGCGATGTGGAAGCTGTTTATGCTGATACCACTAAAGCTAATAAAGTGTTAGGCTGGAAAACAGAAAAAACTTTAGATGACATGCTTCAATCAGCATGGGAATGGGAGCAGGCTTTGGCAAAAGAAAGCAACGGTTAAATAGAGATTTAAGAGTTTAATGCTCTAAATGATTATAGCTTAGCAAAACTTAAACACATAAAGATCACAGTAATTATTTTAGGGTTACTTCAATAAACTTTTCGATCGTCCTGTACACTTCTTCTTGCTTTTCGAACATGCCCATATGTCCTGTTTCAGGAAGGCTCTTCAAATAAGGATGCTGCATGTATTTAATCTGCTCTTTACTTTTTGAAAGAGGGATACTGGAATCTTTTTCGCCGAAAATAAATAAGATAGGTTTTTCAAATTCTTTCAGAAAATCTACATTATCGCTTCTGTCCCGCATGGCCAACATATAATTGGTCATAGTTTTTTCAGGAATTTTTCTTCCTTCTTCCAAAAGCATTTGGATGGTTTCCTGATGCTCATCCCTGGTTTCTTCATTGAACAGCATAGGAACAAAACTTTCAATAAATTTAGGTACTCCATGTTTTTGAATAAACTCAATGCTCTTATCCCTGCCTTCTTTTTTCTCTTCTGAATCTGCCAGTGCAGAAGAATGAAGCAAGCCTATACCAGAAATAATATTGGGGAATTTTTTAGCAATTTCCAAGACAACATAGCCGCCCAAAGAATGACCAATAATGATGCATTCGGGGATGTTTTTCTTTTTTAACCAATCATAGATAGAATCTGCCACCATATCTATTGAAGGATCATATGGAAGTGGATCACTTTGACCAAAACCCGGTAAATCTGGGGTCAATACTCTGTATTTGGTAGATAATTTTTCTCTAAATGTTTTCCAGATATGTTGTGTTTCCCCATATCCGTGTATAAAAATTACCGGATAGCCTTTACCTGATTCTTCAAAGTGAACGGTCATAGTTTAGCGGAATATGATTTTTCTGTCATAAGCAGGGCATTTTGAAAAATACCATCAACATCAAACTGGCATTCAGCATATAATTCATATTGCTCACCATGTTCAACAATTCTATCTGGTATACCCAACCTTTTTACTTTCGAAGAATAATCATTTTCTGCCATAAATTCAAGGATAGCACTGCCAAATCCACCCATCAGGCACCCATCTTCTACCGTAATTACTTTGTTATGATTTTTGAAAATATGATGTAATAGTTTTTCGTCTAAAGGTTTAACAAAACGCATATCATAAACAGCCGTAGAAATACCTTCTTTATCCAGCTTTTCAGCTGCTTCCAGGGCGTAATTACCAATATGCCCTATAGTTAATATAGCTAAATCAGCACCTTCTTTTACTTGTCGGCCCGTTCCGATTTCAATGGCTTCCATAGTAGTTCTCCATTCAGGCATAACGCCTTTTCCTCTAGGGTATCGGATGGTAAAAGCTTTTCCTTCTCTTGGTAACTGGGAAGTAAATAATAAATTTCTTAATTCAGACTCATTCATAGGAGCAGCTACAATCATATTAGGGATGCATCTCATGAAAGCAATGTCATAATTGCCATGGTGGGTAGGCCCATCAGCTCCTGCAAAGCCTGCTCTGTCAAGACAAAAATTAACAGGAAGATCTTGTATGCAAACATCATGGATAACCTGATCGTAACCTCTTTGCATGAAAGTACTGTATATATTACAGAATGGTATAAGCCCTTGTGTAGCAAGTCCTGCTGAAAATGTTACTGCATGTTGTTCCGCTATTCCCACATCAAAAGCTCTTTCAGGCATTTCTTTCATCATAATATTTAATGACGAACCAGAGGGCATTGCAGGTGTAACACCAACAATTTTATCATTCAGCTTAGCCAATTCTACAATTGTATGACCAAATACATCCTGATATTTTGGCGCCTGGGGCTCTGAAACTGGCTTTTTCTGTATTTCTCCAGTAATTTTATCAAAAAGACCAGGGGCATGCCATTTAGTTTGATCCTTTTCGGCCGGGGCAAAACCTTTTCCCTTAGTAGTTACACAGTGTAACACTTTAGGGCCGGGAATATCTTTTAAATCGTTTAATACATGAACTAAATGGTTCACATCATGACCGTCTACAGGTCCGAAATATCTGAGGTTTAATGATTCAAATAAATTACTTTGCTTTAAAAGAAAGGATTTGATTGAATTTTCCAATTTCCCCACTACTTCCTGAGCACTTTTACCAAAGCCACTTACTTTTCCTAATAGCTTCCACACATCATCTCTCATTCTGTTATAAGTGTGAGAGGTGGTGATGTCGGTCAAATATTCTTTAAGTGCACCCACGTTAGGGTCAATTGACATGCAGTTGTCATTTAAGATGATGATCATATTCGCATCTGAAGCACCTGCATGGTTCATTCCTTCAAAAGCAATTCCACCAGTCATAGCTCCGTCACCAATAACCGCAATATGTTGTTTTTTAGTTTCTCCTTTGATATTAGACGCCATTGCCATACCTAAAGCAGCTGAGATGGAAGTAGATGAATGGCCTACGCCAAAGGCATCATATTCGCTTTCTTTTCTTTTAGGAAAGCCTGACATTCCTCCGTATATACGATTTGTGTGGAATATATTTTTTCTTCCTGTAATAATTTTATGTCCGTAAGCTTGGTGGCCTACATCCCAGATAAGTTGATCTTCAGGTGTATTGAACACATAATGAAGGGCTGTGGTTAATTCCACTACACCAAGGTTGGCGCCAAAATGACCTCCGTAAATTGAGACATTGTCTATTATAAATTGCCGTAACTCCTGGCTAAACTGCACCAATTGAGATTGATCTAATTTTTTTAAATCTGCCGGACTATCTATTTTAGCTAAAAGTTCTCCAGGTTGAATAAGCATATTGTTTATAACGTCTAATGTAATATAGAAAACTATTCTTTAGTGTAAATGTTTTCAACCTACAAATTACTGAATTTTTTGTCGTAAAAATGTTATTTTTTAATAAAATCACTAAGCTTGACTACTATCTTTTAGAAATAATTTATCTTTGAAGCTGAAATTTATATAAAAATGTTGTTTTGAGTTTCGAAATAAAACTACCACTTTTTGAAGGCCCTTTTGATTTACTACTCTTTTTCATAGAGAGGGATGAATTGGATATATATGATATTCCAATTTCCAGGATAACGAATGATTTCCTGGATTACCTGAAGCATCTGGAGAAGTTAAATATTGAAGTAGCCAGCGAATTTATATTGGTAGCGGCCACTTTAATGCGGATTAAAGCAAAAATCTTGTTGCCAAGGCCACAAATAGATGAAGAAGGAAATGAAATAGATCCTCGTGAAGAACTGGTAAGGCACCTTCTTGAGTATAAAAAGTATAAATCTGTGATTTCGGATTTTGCAGCTATGGAAGCAGGAATGCTTGAAAAAGAAAAAAGGGGAAATGTTAAGAAGGAAGTAAAAACTCTTTCTGAAACAATTAATGTGGAGGCTGAACTGCAAAATGTTGATTTATATAAATTATTGAAAGTGTACAGAGAGGTAATGGCCAAATATGAGTTGGAAAAAAATAAGCCAACACATAAGGTAGTGCAATATCCATATACAATTACTGGTCAGAAGGATCATATCGTAAATAAATTTGATTATTCGAACAGATTATCCTTTTCTGATTTAATTGAGGAAGATCCTAATAAAATTGCAGTAATATTTAATTTTTTGGCAATTTTGGAACTCTTACAAAATGCTGTCATTATTATTACTTTAGGAGAAGGCTTTAATAATTTCTGGTTGGAAAGAGTTGAAAAGGTGGTTGAATGAAGGTAGATAAGAAAAAAGTTTTTAAGACACTCAATCCAAATAAAATTTGGATTCCAGTTA
>JBEPWY010000007.1:17745-27136 GCA_041642185.1 Marivirga sp. | reverse complement strand
AATTTTAGGTTTTCTTTAATTAAAGAACTGTTAAGAAACGGCCATTCCGTTATTGCTATTGCTCCGCATGATGATTATACTAAAAGATTAATCGAGATAGGTTGTTCTTTTGAAGATGTTACAATGGACAGTAGAGGTGCCAATCCATTTAAAGATATTGGCCTTACTTTTGAATTATATAATATATACAAAAGAGTTAAGCCTGATGTTATACTTCACTATACTATCAAGCCTAACATATATGGTACGCTCGCTGCCACTAAATTAAAAATTCCTGTTATTAACAACATCAGTGGCTTAGGAACCATCTTTTTAAATGAAGGTTGGATTTCAAGAATCGCCTTAAAGTTGTATCGTTTCTCTTTTAAATTTCCCAAACAAGTGTTTTTTCAAAATCAGGAAGATTTACAATTGTTTCTAGATAAAGAGTTGATTCAAAAAAATATCTGTGAAGTGATACCAGGCTCGGGCATCGACTTAGATTATTTCTCACTTAAGGAGAAGGAAACATCTATAGTTGATAAACCATTTCAGTTTCTTATGATTTCGCGTTTAATTATTGATAAAGGCATACGGGAATACGTGGCGGCATGTGCTATTTTGCAGGAAAGAGGGTTGAATGTTGTTTTCAATTTGCTTGGCTCACTTGATGAGTACCACTCAAGAGGCATCTCTTCTGAAGAGCTTAACGATTGGATTAATGAAGGCTACATTAATTATTTAGGAAGTACTGATGATGTACGCCCTTTTATACATGATGCAGATTGTATTGTGTTGCCAAGTTACAGAGAAGGTACCCCGAGAACTTTATTAGAAGCCGCCGCCTGTGGAAAGCCTATAATAGCTACCAACGTTCCTGGCTGCAATAATGTGGTGGATGATAAGTTAAACGGCCTGCTTTGTAAAGTAAAAGATGAAGATGATTTGGCCTTAAAAATGAAGACGATGTTTTACCTTGGAGAAGAAGCACGGACCGAAATGGGCTTAAAGGGCAGGAATATAGTAGAAAGAAGGTTTGACCACAAGATTGTGATAGATAGATATGTGGATGTAATAGAGAAAACTGGGTGCAGAAAACCTGAATTACAAGTACTTTACGCAAATAATAAGTAAGCAATTGAAATTAATCATTGTCTTTTGAGTAATTGGTTATATTTTTACATTTGGTGAAAAACAATAATACTAAACCTTTCTGCACTTACACTTTATACATTTTATTAGCTACTTTTTGTTTAAGTGGATGTAAAGTGTATAAACAAAATATTATTCTACAAACTGACGAGAATATTGAAAGCGAAAAATTTAAAAACGAAATAGCTAAGGCTGAAAGCGCTTATCAAATTAAGGCAAGCGATAAACTTTCTATAGAGGTATATACTAATAAAGGTGAAAGGATATTAGACCCCAACCTGGAGTTAGGCTCCATGGGAAGTGGTGGCGGAGGGCAAGCGCAGTTACGACCTTCAAAAGAATTTGAGGTTTTACCCAATGGTGAAATCAATCTTCCTTTAGTAGGAGCAATAAATGTTGAAGGCTTTTCAATTCGCTCATTGCAAGAGCATTTGAAAACGCTTTATAGTGAAACTTATATTGATCCATTTATAAGAATAGAAGCAATAAACAGAAGAGTAATCGTTTTAGGAGCCCTAGGAGGGCAAGTAATCCCATTAGAGAATGAAAAAATGAATTTACTTGAAGTATTAGCTCTTTCCGGCGGACTTACGAAAGATTCAAAAGGAAATAATATCCGATTAATAAGAGGCTCACTCGATAATCCTGCTGTTCAAATTATTAATTTAAGCACTATAGAAGGTATGCAACAAGCAAGCCTGGATGTAATGCCAAATGACATTATTTACATTGAACCTTTAAGAAGAGTGCTTACAGAGTCAATTCGTGACGTTGCACCAATTTTGGGTATCATCACCAATGTTGTTACCTTATTTATAGTTATACAAAGCCTGAATTAAAACCAATAAAATAAATCCTTGATTTGGATAAAACTAACACAAAATATCAGCGTGACGTTGCAAAAAACAACAATGTAACCGCTGTTCAAAATCATGAAGTGATTGATTTCAGGAAATTTTTCATTCTCCTTAAAAAAAATGTGCTTTGGATTTTATTGTTTTTCATCATTTGCGCCCTATCTGTTTTTGTTTACATCAGGTATACTAATGTAAAGTATCAGTCATATGCTGAACTTAAGCTTACCAAAAGAAGTGAAGCCAGCGTATTTGGATTTAATCCTATGTCAGAGGAAAGCTCAAATTTAAATACGCTTTCAGGTGAAGTAGAACTTATTCGATCCAAATTATTTTTAAAACAAGTAATCAACAAATTGCCTCTTGATGTTACCTATGAAGTAATAGGGCGTTTTAAAAACGAGGAAAGATACCGATTTGTACCAATCAGGTTAGAATACGACAAAACATGCGCACCAATACAGACAAGATTCTATATTGATATCATTGACCAGCAAAACTTTAGAATCAGCCTAAATCCAGAAGAAAATAAATGGCAAAATGGCAAATTCAATAAAGCTTTTACCTTTGGTGGTTGCTCATATAAGCTGAAAAAAACGGATCATTTCTTTGATGGTGAAATGTTATCTGTTTCCATTAACAGTGAAGAAAGCTTATTAGACTACATTGAATCCAATCTTTCTGTTTCACCCGAAAATTTAAATGCAAACACGATAAAAATTGTCTTCCAAGACTATAATATATATAAAGTACAATCAATTGCAGAGGCTATTAGTGAGCTTTATATTGCATATAGTAAAGAACAAAAAAACAAAGCCAATCAATTAAAAATTGAATTTCTGAACGATCAGCTTCAACAAACTGAGAATGTATTGGCAGGCTACGAAACTTTTATCGAAGATTTTACGGTAGAAAACAGAACTGTCAATCCTTCAGATGATATTGGTCGTATAATTGGAGAGATCGTAAAAATGGACTCCATATTATATGGCTACAGGTTTCAATTGAAGGAAATGAATAAAGCTAAGAATCTCATTCAGGAAGATTCAATTGCTGTTGAACAAATAAACCCCAGCTTACTCCCGTCTAATATTTATTCTTTGTTTAATGAATTAGTTGAACTCAATAATTCTCTTCAATTGGCCAAAATGCGCTATAAATCCAATAGCCAAATTATAATTGAAACCAAGCATCGTAAAGAACTCTTGCTTGATAGAGTTGTATTAATGCTGGATGCTAAAATAGACAACCTAAATGAACGCTATGCAATTATAGTGGACAGAAAAAAAGCACTTGAAAATTCATTCCGTACACTTCCTGGCAGAAATAATGAACTCAATCAAAAAATGAGATTTTATTCTCTGTATGAAGGTCTGTATCTATCTTTAATGCAGAAAAAAACTGAATTTGAGATAGCTCAGGCAGGCACTTTAGCCGAGGTGGTTATATTAACACCTGCTACTTTACCGAAAGCTCCAATCGGACCATCAACAAAAATTTTGTATATGGGCGCTTTTGGTTTAGGCTTAATTTTAAGCTTTATCTTCGTAATGGTAAAATATCTGGTTTATGATGAAATAAACAGTCTTAATGAACTGGAACGTATTACCCATCTACCTATTATAGGATCTATCAGCCGGCTAAAAAGCAGTATTGCCAAGAAAAACGGTGTAATTGTTTTTGAGAAACCACGTTCTCAAATTAGTGAGGCTTTCCGCACGTTAAGAACCGGCCTTAATTTTATGGGTATTAATGAGGGTAAAAATATCATCTCTATAAGCTCTAGCACAAGTGGAGAAGGAAAAACATTTGTAGCAGTGAATTTAGCAGCAATTCTTTCTTTATCGAATAAAAAAACCATTATTCTTGATTTAGATATGAGAAAACCACGGGCCCAATATGCATTTAATGTAGGGGTTAATGACGAAGGAATCAGTTCAATATTAAGCGGAGGAGCTTACTGGAAAGATTGCATACTAAAAACTAAGAATGAAAACCTTCACTTTATCCCTTCCGGAGTGATCCCACCAAATCCTGCCGAATTATTAGAAAGTGAACATTTTAATAATCTACTAGAAGAGTTAAAAGAAAATTATGATGTCATTCTTCTTGATACACCTCCTATAGGTTTGGTTTCTGATGGAATAATTGCATTAAAAAAATCTGATCACTCTATTTTTGTAGTACGTGCTCACTACTCTAAAAGAAGTTTTATCAAAAACTTGCACAGAAACATTGAACTGAATGGCATAGACAATATTTCCATAGTTTATAATGCTGCGGAAAAAGAGAAAAACAGCTATGGTTATTATCAGGATTACTATAATGACAATGGGAGTAAATCATTATCTACAATAAAAAGAATTTTCAATATTTAATGTCAACGAAAAATCTTCTGCTAACCGGAGCCAGTGGGTTGCTGGGCAGCAATTTACTGCAGCATCTTCTTCAGGAAGATTTCCATATTTTTGCTGTTAAAAGACCTGATTCAGACTTATCTTTCTGCCCTAAAAGTGAAAAAATAAGCTGGATTACCACCAATGATATTTCTGCCAATTTTTTAAGGAGCATCCAAAAACCAATACATTATATAGTACATGCTGCCGGTATGGTTTCTTATCTTCAAAAAGATAAAGCGCGGTTATTTGAAGTTAATTATGAATTCACAAGAAACATATCAGAAAAAGCATTAGGCTTAAATGTAGAAAAATTCATCCTAATCAGCAGTATTTCTGCCATAGGAAAAGATTCTTCTTCCCATGTTATAACTGAAGAAACACCCTGGAACGATCAGCAATTTGCCAGTAATTATGGAAGGAGCAAAAGAGCAGCCGAGGAAGCAGTAAGAGGAAACGGAAAAAAAGGTTTACCATGGATTATTCTAAATCCATCTGTGATTATCGGGCCTGCAAAGACTGATCAGAGCAGCGCAAAGCTGATAGCTTATATAGCGGACAAAAAACCATTTTATACAGATGGCATTCTAAATTATGTAGCCGTAGACGATGTTTCAAGGATAATTATAAAATCCCTAAAAAGTAATTTGAATCAACAACAAATGATTATAAATACCGGTAGTGTGTCTTACAAAGATTTTTTCACAGAAGTGGCAAGTTGTCTGAATACTGAAGCCCCAAAATATAGAATTCCTAAAGCCGGAGTAATGGTAGGAGCCGTATTAGAAAATATTTACAGTAAACTAACAGGCAAAAAACCTACTCTTTCAATGGAAACAGCCAGGATGGCGGGAGGTACTCATATTTATAAAGCTGATAAACTGAATGAAAAGTTACAAATTAAGTATACTCCTTTAAAAGAATCCATTAAAAACACAGTGACGGCAATGAAAATAAATGGGTTTTTAAAAACTATATTTTTTTTAGCTTCGTTGGTTGACTTTAGCATTTGAATTAGTAAATTGTACTAGATAGCAAATAACCTATGAGCGAATTTTATAGAAGCCGAAAGGACGGAGAGAAAGAATTAGTCAGGAAATTCGAGAACCATGTTCAGGGAAAAGATTTTTATTTCTTTGATGTGGAAGAATTAGAGCAGGTTGTTGAATATTATCTGGATAGTAACAATAATAAAAAAGCCCTTAAGGCGTGTACTTTTGCCGTTGAGCAATACCCTTTCTCTATTGAGTTAATAGTGCTAAATGCGCATGTTTTAGCTTCCGTTGGAAACTATGAAGAAGCGCTAAACATTCTAGAAAAGGCCGAAAATTTCCAGCCTAATGATGTTGATCTATTATTAACGAAAGCCAACATTCTGACTTTAAGTGAAAGAAATGACGAAGCAATTGAATGCTTAATGCATGCTTTGACTTTTGCTGAGGAAAAAGATGAAATACTTTTCCAGATTGGTATGTGCTATCAGCAAATGGCCAAATTTGATCAGGCAATTGAATATTACAAAAAGGTTTTAGAAGAAAATGTAGATTACGAAAGTGCCATCTATGAATTGGCTTATTGTCTTGACGTAACCGATCAATTAGAAGGAAGTATTTCCTACTATGAAAAATTTATTGATGCAGATCCATATTCCTATCATGCATGGTATAATTTAGGAGTTGTTTACCACAAACTTAAAAACTACAAGCAGGCGGTGGATGCTTACGAATTTGCTATCGCTATTGATGATCAGTTTGCTTCAGCATATTTTAATATGGGCAACAGTTATGCGGAGATGGAAGAATACACCAAATCATTAGATGCTTTCTCCCAAACTTTGAGAATAGAGGGTGCCAGTGCCGAAGTATTTTGCAGAATGGCTGAAACTTATGAAAACCTGGATCAAATAGATTTAGCTGTTAAATATTTTCAAAAAGCCATTAAATACGATCAACTGTATGATGAAGCTTTTTACGGATTGGCCAAAACATTAACTGCACAGGAAAAATGGATTGAAGCTATACATTATGCGCGTAAAGCTTTAAAAATAAATTTACACGAAAGCAAATACTGGCAAGCGGCAGGTTTTGCCGAATATCAATTGGGTAACCAAACCGCAGCAATTGACGCTTATGAGGAAGCTGTATCCCTTGACCCTGAGGAAATTAGCATCTATTTAGACTGGTCATACATCTACTTTGACGCAGGTGAATTTGATGAAGCAATGACCATTATTAAGGAAGGAATAGACGAGAATCCTGAGGTTCCAGAGCTATATTATAGGATGACCGCCTACCTAATTGAATCAGGTAAATACAAAGAAGCCTTTATCTTTCTGGAAAATGCATTAGTTTTGGACTTTGAAATGCATACGGTGCTTTATGATTTTTTCCCAGTGGTGAAAACTCAGAAAGCATTATTTAAAATAATAGACCAATTCAGAAAAGATAATCACTAATGAATTACGATTTAACACAAATACCTGAACGTCCTGTAAAACCAAGAGATGTAGGTTTTACTATGGCCATGGACAAAGGCTTAAGTAACAGAGAAGTTGAAGATTTTATTGAAAGCAGTGGCGAATATGTTGATATTGTAAAACTCGGATGGGCCACCTCTTATGTAACCAATAACTTAAAAGACAAGTTAGCCATTTATAAAGATGCAGGGATTCCTGTTTATTTTGGAGGCACTCTTTTTGAAGCCTTTATAATTAGAGATCAGTTTGATGATTACCGCAAGCTTTTAGATAAGTATGATTTACCTTTTTGTGAAGTGTCTGATGGCTCAATAGAGTTACCTCATGATATTAAATGCGAATATATTCGTAAATTATCTGATCAGGTAACAGTATTATCAGAAGTAGGATCAAAGGATGCAGATAAAATCATTCCTCCCTACCAATGGATATCCCTGATGCAAAAAGAATTGGATGCTGGGGCATGGAAAGTTATAGGTGAATCACGAGAGGCTGGTAATGTTGGCTTATTCAGAGCGTCCGGTGAAGTACGGTCCGGATTGGTTCAGGAGATATTAACTCAAATACCTTTTGAAAAAATCATATGGGAAGCTCCTCAAAAAGCGCAACAAGTTTATTTTATTAAACTAATTGGTGCTAATGTAAACTTAGGAAATATTGCACCTAATGAAGTAATCCCATTAGAAACCATCCGTTTAGGATTGAGAGGCGATACATTTCATCACTTTTTAAATAAAGTTGAACTTTAATTTCTCTCCGTAAATGCGCTCAATAAAAGATTATTTCACCCTCTTACTTAAAGGTATGGCTATGGGTGGTGCAGATGTTGTGCCAGGTGTTTCCGGTGGTACTATTGCCTTTATTACTGGTATATATGATGAATTACTGACAAGCATCAAATCTATTGACGGGGAGGCTTTACGTTTATTAACTAAGTTTAAATTTAAGGATTTCTGGCGGCATATTAATGGCAATTTCCTCATTACACTTGTAGTGGGAATTGCCATTAGTATATTTAGTTTAGCAAAAATTATCACCTATCTTCTGCTTACCTACCCTATTTTAGTATGGTCCTTCTTTTTTGGGATTATAATTATAGCTGCTGTTATTGTTGCCAGAGACATCAACAATAGAAACTGGAAAGCATTTTTAGCAGGTATTTTAGGCATTGTATTAGCTTATGCTATATCCGCGGCTACACCTGCTGAAACTACAGATGCCTGGTGGTTTATTTTTTTATCAGGAGCAATTGCAATTTGTGCTATGATATTACCAGGCATCTCAGGTGCTTTTATATTACTCATATTGGGGAAATATAAATTTGTAATGGAAGCCGTTCATACTTTTAATTTCCCTGTTATTCTGGTATTTATTTTAGGCTGTGCAGTAGGTATTCTTACTTTTGCCAGAATTATCTCATGGTTCCTGCATAATCATCAATCAGTAACGGTTGCCTTACTTGCAGGCTTTATGATAGGCTCACTGAACAGAGTATGGCCATGGAAGGTAATTGATAGCTTCAGGTTAAATAGTAAAGGTGAGCAGGTACCCTTTATTGATCATAATGTACTGCCTCATCAATACCTTAAAGAAGTAGGTGACCCGCAATTAATGCCTGCTATAATGATGGCTTGTTTCGGAATTCTGTTAGTAATAGGTATTGAAAAAATTGCTAATATGCTTAAAACAAAAGTAAAGTGAAAAAGCTGGGATTAATCGGCTACCCACTTACTCATTCTTTTTCTGAAAAATATTTTTCTGATAAGTTTAAAAAAGAAGGGGTAAATGATTTTAGCTATACATTATTCCCACTTAAACATATTGATGATTTCACAACTCTTTGTGAAGCACATACAGATTTAGTGGGACTTAATGTCACTATTCCCTACAAAGAGAAAATCATTCCCTTTTTAGATGTACTTGATGAAAGTGCCGAAAAGATAGGGGCAGTAAATGTTATTAAATTCCATAAAGGAAGAAAAATAGGCTTCAATACTGATTACCATGGTTTTAAAATTTCCTTACTAAAGCTAATCCCCAAAGATTATAAAGGAAACGCATTAATATTAGGAACAGGAGGAGCTTCCAAAGCTGTAGAGTTTGCTTTGAAAGACATGCAAATAGATTACCAAATTGCCTCCCGTACCCATGCAAAAGGCATAGCATATGACACCATTCATAAACATCCAGGAATAATTAGTAAAAATCAGGTTATTATTAATACAACTCCTTTAGGCACTTATCCTGAAGTTGAACAAAAGCCAGACCTACCATACAATTTCATTAACAGGAATCATTTTCTTCATGATTTGGTTTATAATCCGGAAGAAACAGCTTTTATGAAAGCGGGTAAAGCACAAGGGGCTCAGGTGAAAAATGGCTATGAAATGCTTATTGAACAAGCTGAAAAAGCCTGGGAGATTTGGAATGAGTGAAAGATAAATATCACTTGCAAAACTCAATATTTTCTGAGCCTCTTTGGTGAAGTAATAATCTTGCTCGAATAACATCTAGATGAGTAATGATATAAATAG
>JBEPWY010000007.1:0-17735 GCA_041642185.1 Marivirga sp. | reverse complement strand
TTTTTATCAATGATCTTTTATAATAAATATTTATGGATTTTAAAATTAAAAGTGATTTTGTGCCTACGGGAGATCAACCCAGAGCCATTGATGAATTGGAAAAAGGCATAAATGCAGGAGACCAGGATCAGGTATTATTAGGTGTTACCGGTTCAGGTAAAACCTTTACAATTGCTAATTTAATAGAAAGAGTGCAAAAACCCACCTTGGTTTTAAGTCATAATAAAACTTTGGCGGCACAACTTTATGGGGAATTTAAGCAGTTTTTTCCTGATAATGCAGTAGAATATTTCATATCGTATTATGATTATTATCAGCCCGAGGCGTTTATCCCATCCAGCAATTTATACATAGAAAAAGACCTTTCTATTAACGAAGAAATAGAAAAACTAAGACTAAGTGCCACTTCTTCATTGCTTTCCGGCCGAAGGGATGTGATGGTGATAGCCTCTGTATCCTGTATATATGGTATCGGTAACCCGGATGAGTTTGGCAAAAATATAATCAGAATTCAGGTTGGAGATAAAATCCCGAGAAACCAGCTATTATTTGCATTTGTTGACATCCTTTATAACAGAACTACTGCTGAATTTAAAAGGGGTACATTCAGAGTTAAGGGAGACACCGTAGATATTTTTGTAGCTTACGGTGATTTTGCTTACCGGATTTTATTTTGGGGAGACGAGGTAGAATCTATCCAAAGAATTGAACCTGATAGTGGAAAGAAAATATCCGATGAGAAAATCATCAGTATTTTTCCTGCTAATTTATTTGTGACAGGGAAAGACACACTGCAACAAGCTATTAAAGAAATTCAGGACGATATGGTGGAGCAGGTTAAGTTTTTTGAAAAGGATGGAAGATTCCTTGAAGCAAAAAGGCTGAAAGAAAGAACTGAATTTGATATTGAAATGATGCGGGAGCTTGGCTATTGCTCGGGAGTTGAAAATTATTCCCGCTACTTTGACAGAAGAGCCCCAGGCACGAGACCTTTCTGTCTCCTGGATTATTTCCCTGATGACTACTTAATGGTAATAGATGAAAGCCACGTAACTGTACCGCAAATACGTGCTATGTATGGAGGTGACCGTGCACGTAAGATCAATTTGGTAGATTATGGCTACCGTTTACCCTCGGCCATGGACAACAGGCCTCTTACCTTTAATGAGTTTGAAGCAATGGTAGGTCAGACTGTTTATGTAACTGCAACACCCGCTGATTATGAATTGCATAAAACAGAAGGTACGGTGGTGGAACAGGTTATTCGTCCTACGGGTTTATTGGACCCTATTATTGATGTGAGACCAAGTGGAAATCAAATTGACGACCTGCTGGAAGAAATAGATGAAAGAGTAAAACTTAATGAAAGGGTATTAATTACCACATTAACAAAGCGAATGGCGGAAGAAATGAATAAATTTTTGGGCAGAGCCAATATTAAATCGCGCTATATTCATTCTGAGGTTACTACTTTAGACAGAGTCGAGATTTTAAGAGATTTACGTTTAGGGGAATTTGATGTATTGGTAGGTGTTAACTTATTGCGTGAAGGCCTTGATTTACCTGAAGTTTCGCTTGTGGCCATTTTAGATGCTGATAAGGAAGGATTCTTAAGAAATCACCGCTCATTAATCCAAACTATAGGTCGTGCGGCGAGAAATGAAAAGGGAAGAGTAATCATGTACGCCGATAAAATTACTGCCTCTATGCAAACTGCTCTGGATGAAACTAATAGAAGAAGGGCTGTTCAGATTGAATATAATAAAGAGCACGGCATTACTCCTAAAACAATATTTAAATCAAGAGAATCCATATTAGGACAAACTGTTGCCGTGGACTCCAAAAAAACCTCTCAACAAAAGTATTATGCCGGACCAGAGGAAACCTCGGTGGCAGCCGATCCTGTAGTACAGTATATGGATAAAGCAGGCTTGGATAAAATGGTGAAAGCTACACAGAAAAAAATGGAGGCTGCTGCAAAAGAACTGGATTTTATTGAAGCTGCACGTTTAAGAGACGAATGGCTTGAATTACAAAAACTAAGAGATAAAAAATAATTGTAAACCCTTATATTTACGGAATAAAACAAATAACTATATGCGAATTAAAATAATCAGCACAATATTATTGATGATATTCACTTTACCTCAAGCATTTTCATGGGGTCAAACCGGGCACAGAGCAGTTGGTGAGGTAGCATCATTTTACATTACTAAAAAAGCTCAAAAGAAAATCAATGCAATATTGGAAGGCGAATCGATTGCTATTGCAAGTGTATGGATGGATGAAATAAAATCTGATGATGATTATGACCACACACATGACTGGCATTGGGTGGAAATTCCCAACGGAATGACTTACAGTGAAACAGAAAAGAACCCCAACGGCAACATAATAATGACCATTGAACGCTTAATATTAGAATTGAAGGCGGGAAATCTCAGCACAAAAATTGAAAAAGAGCACGTAAAGATGTTAATTCACTTGATTGGTGATATTCATCAGCCCTGCCATATAGGCAATGGAGAAGATATGGGTTCTAACCAGGTGAAAGTAAAATGGTTTGGAAAAAATTCAAACTTACACAAAGTATGGGATAGCGAAATGATTGATGGCAAACAATTAAGTTATACCGAATTGGCTAATGCAGTAAATAATACCTCTAAAGAGCAGGTGAAAAGCTGGCAACAAAACCCTTTAGATGTATGGGTGGCAGAAGCAATTGCTTTACGTCCTCAGGTTTATGACTTTAGGGATGACAATAATTTGAGATATGAATATGCCTATAAAAATTGGGATACCGTTCAACAGCAGTTGTTAAAAGCCGGAATTAGGTTAGCCGGAGTGCTAAACAATATTTATGGTTAATATTAACATTCGGTAATAATTATAGGGCCTGGTTCCGCATTCAACTGAATCAGGCCTTCTTTTTCTAATTGATAAATTCCATCTGATCCCTTCAAACTTTCCGCTGACAATAAAATCCCGCTTAATATTTTGAGCTTTTGATTCTCAGGATACCATTTTTTAAACCGCTTATTAAAAGTAACTATTGTTACCTCATTGTCAGTGAATATGGTCATCGGTAGAGAAAAATACAATTCTTTTACTGCTAAAATTAATTCTCTCTTTTGACTCTTATTGCAGAATATATTAATACCTGTATAATCTTTTTTGTTAGTAATTTGAAGTATTCCTTCTAAAAGATTATTTTCATTAAATTTTTCAATCAAATATTCCCCGCTTTGTTGGTTTAACCTGATATGGCTTTCCGGATGAGTGCAAAGCACCCCATCCACTTTAACATTTTGGGACATTAGCCATTCCGTATGTTCTTCTATCGCCCAAACGGAAGGTGACCAACCCAGCAATTGTTTTATATCATTTATATTATTCTCTATATCAAGAATAAAGACTGGAGGCTCTTGCTCGTCTCTGATTACGTGGTGTGATGACATTTATCTAGAATGATTATAGTTGAATTAACAAGAATAAAATGTATAGGTAATTATTTAAAAGACTGTAAATTGCAAAAATATCAAAAAATGGTGAAAAGAATTCTGCTAAGTTTTTTAATGTTTTATTGTTGTTTAACCTATTCGGTTATTGCACAAAACTATGCAATAATTGACAGTGTAAAAAAGGATCTGAACAGTTCCGATTTAAAACTAAAATTTAAAACTTATAATAAAATTGCCTGGGAATTCCGTAAATCTAACCCGGACAGCACTATATTTTACGGTCAAAAATCTTTAGAAATAGCAACAGACCCTGAAATGAATAAATTTATTGCTCAACCATTAAATTTTCTGGGAGTAGGCCACTATTATAAAGGAGAGAACCTTGAAGCTTATGACTATTATACAAAAGCCAAAGATGCCGCTTTAATCAATGGAGATTCACTACAATACGGCTACTCGTTAAACAATATTGGAAGAATTTATTTTAATCAGGGAGATTATATTCCCGCTTATAATAATTTCTTCAGAGCACTTGAAATATTTGAAGCAATAAATAATAAACCTGCCATCAGTTATTGCTATAAAAGCTTAGCAGAAGTTTACCAAACACAGAATAATCTGGAAAAAGCTTTGGAAATGTCTTTAAAAACAGAAGAAATCAGGAAAGATTTTAAAGATCATTCAGGGATAATTTCTATCAATCTTGAAATAGCCGGCATTTATGCTGAAATGCAAAATTATGACAATGCCCTTAACTATTTTAATAAAGCTTATAAAATAGCAGAAAAAATAAATGACGAGGCAAATTTAGCTATTACCAAAATTGGTATTACAGTAATGGATACTGAAAGAGGGGAATTGGATAAAGCACTTTCAAATGCTAAAGAAGCTTTAAAATTTGCTGAAAAATCTAAAAACTTCAACCTCCTAAATAAGGTGTATTATCAGCTGGGCTTAATTTATTATTTAAAAAATGACCTGATAAATGCCCTAAATTATTTTAAAGAAGTAGAAGAAAGAGCATCGGAAAATAATGATATCACCTATGAAAGGGATGCTTTTTTATATATGTCAAGAATATTGGATAATCATGGATTGACAAAAAAAGCTTTCGACTACTTTAAATTACATACTGAGTTGAAAGCAAGAACGGATAATGCCCACACTGCCAGAGAGATTGAAAAGCTCGAATCAAGGGTTGAAATAGAAGTGAAAGAGAAGGAAAACCAAATGCTAAAGTTAAACGAGGAGATCTATAAAGAGGTGATCAAAAAGCAAAGTTCCTTTAATAAAGCACTTATGATAATTGCCATTTTGGTTTTTCTACTGTTAGTCATAATTGGGTTGACAGCATCTAAGAGAAGAAAATACAATAAAAAATTGCTTCGACAAAACAAGCAAATTGAGGAGCACCAGAAAAAAATTACCGCTAAAAATAATGAAATAAAGCAACAAAATAATATGTTGATTATCCACAATAAGGATCTGGATGAATTAAATAATGAAAAAGACTCTTTGCTTAATATTGTAGCTCATGATTTAAAATCTCCCTTCAATAGGATAATAGGCTTAGCAGACCTTCTGAGGCTGTCAGGTTTATCACAGGAACAAGGGCAATATGTTCAAATGATAAAAACTAATTCGAAGCACGGAACCTA
Source organism: Marivirga sp. (assembly GCA_041642185.1). Taxonomy (GTDB): domain Bacteria; phylum Bacteroidota; class Bacteroidia; order Cytophagales; family Cyclobacteriaceae; genus Marivirga. Next base: position 12,616 of record JBEPWY010000007.1, on the reverse strand, counting down.
TTTAATAAATGACCTGCTTGATGTAAATGCTATTGAAATTGATAAAGAGAAACCAGTTCCTTCTCCAATAGATTTAAAAACTTTATTGGAGGATAAAGCTACTGATTTTATTGTAGAGCTTACTAATAAAGAAATGGAATGTAATATAGAATGTGAACCAAATCAGGTGATCATTTCTGATAAAACAGACCTCAACAGAATTCTCGATAATTTAATATCTAATGCTATAAAGTTTTCAGAATTAGGAGCAGAAATTATTTTGCGGGCCGGCAAAAGTGACAAAGGTTTTTGGGTAGTGATTAAAGATTTCGGACAAGGCTTCACAAATAAGGACCAAAAAGACATATTTAAGAAATTTAAAAAACTAAGTGCTAAACCAACTGGGGGGGAAGGTTCAAATGGTTTAGGCTTAGCAATTGTAAAAACACTAGTAGATAGACTAGATGGTAAAATAATATTAAACTCGGAGAAAGATAATTACAGTGAGTTTACGATATTTTTCCCTATGCATGAGAAATAGTTTCTTAGCTTTCCGCTATCTACATTTTATCTTGTCAAATTCCGACTATTCATTTACACACTTCAATGGACGCTACCGCAAAAAGCTTGGCTAAAATCATCATTCCCAAAATATTAAATTAGGTGATTTAATTTAGTCTGCAAATGTACAATTACTCTAAAAGTAAAAACTAAACCAAATTCCGCTTTTTAATTAGACCATAGAATTTGTGTTTTTTAGCCTAAAACCCCACTTTTCCAGACTTCCAGCCATTTTGCTCCAGTGTTTCAGCGGATTCTATCACCTTATCGCTCATTTTTATTTTATATTCCTCTAATGATGTAGCTGTTTTTTCATCAAAATTGGCAACAATCTGGGCAGCTAAAATTCCTGCATTTTTAGCTCCATTTAAAGCGACTGTTGCTACCGGAACACCGCCTGGCATTTGCAGTATTGAGAGTACGGAGTCCCAGCCATCAATGGAGTTACTTGATTTTACCGGCACACCAATAACAGGTAATATGGTTAGAGAAGCCACCATGCCCGGTAAGTGGGCAGCTCCACCAGCCCCTGCAATAATGGCATGATAGCCTTTGCTTTTTGCAGTGCGCGCAAATTCATACATTCGTTCTGGAGTACGATGTGCAGAAACTATACTTAAATCATAATCTACATTCAACTCTTCCAGTATCTTGGCCGCCTCACTCATTATTTTTAAGTCAGATTGGCTGCCCATTATAATTGCTATTTTCCCTTTGCTCATGCCTTTACTTTTAATGTGTTTTTTATGATTTCAATTTTTGATCTCAAGGAAGATAAACTAGGGTCAGTAATAGTAACATGCCCCATTTTCCTAAATGGTTTAGTCAACTTTTTACCATATAAATGAACATGAGCCCCAGGTATTTTGAGCACCTCTTCCATTCCTTCATATTTTGCTTCGCCTGTAAAACCATCTTCCCCCAAAACATTTACCATGGCCGAACTTATTTTTGTACCAGTGTCTCCTAACGGAAGGTTTAAAATAGCTCTTATCATTTGGTCATACTGTGAGGTAAAATTTCCTTCAATACTCTGATGTCCGCTGTTGTGAGCTCTTGGAGCTATTTCATTCACTAATATCTGGCTATCTTTAGTTAAAAACATTTCCACAGCCAGTATACCGGTCATTTTCAATTTATCAATGATATCTTCGGCTATTCTTTTAGCTTCATTTTCTATTTCAGGCGCTAATAAAGCTGGTGACAATAAATATTCCACAAGATTATGTTCCGGATGAAACACCATTTCCACAGGTGGAAAGGCTTTTATCTCGCCCTCTCTGTTTCGGGCAACAATAACGGCTAATTCCTTCTTAAATGGCACCAATTTTTCAAGTAATGATGGCGCATCAAAACCTTTTTTTAAATCTGTTTTAGTTCGTATAATTTGAACACCCCTGCCATCATAACCACCTCTCCCCACTTTATGTACAGCAGGTAGTTTATCAATATGGTTTTTTAAGTCAGCTAAGTTTTCAGTTAATACAAAATCAGCGGTAGGGATATTATTATCTTTATAAAATTGCTTTTGAATACGCTTATCCTGGATCATAGCAATTACATCAGGCTCAGGATATACCTGAACACCTTCAGATTGTAATTTTTTCAGGGCATCGGTATTCACTTTTTCAATTTCAATAGTAACTATATCGCAAGATTTACCAAACTCGTAAACAGTATCAAAATCTTCTAAATCTCCCACAGTAAAGTCATCTATCAATAGAGCACAAGGGGCATTCTCATCCGGATCCATCATCCGCAAATTAAGATTTAGATTAATCGCGCTTTGATGCAACATTCTACCCAATTGCCCTCCTCCTAAAACACCTATCACTTTTTTAGTATCAAATTGATTAGTTGACATATTCAATTTACTTTTTTAAATGAAAACATAAAATTAACATTATTAGTAGTAAACCATTTCTGTTTTACTAAAAAATCTAATGATGTCTTTTTTTAAACAAAAAAACCTTCCTCTACTGTTACCAGAAAAGGAAGGTTGCGTAAAAATTATTTGAATGAGATTTAATTATTTACTCTTCTCGTCTTTAATTTTTTCACCATTGATTTCTACTTTCAATATGAATAAATCATAATCTTCATCAATAGGAAGAAATTTATAAACTAGTTGCTCACCAGTTTTTCTTGCAATATCTATTAAACCCAGGCCTGCACCACCCTTATCGGAAAGTTTACCATGTTTAATTTGTTGCATATACATTTTCTTTAATTCTTCGGCACTGGCAGCATTTACCTCATCTATAGCAGTACGTAAACCATCCACTTTGGAACGTGCCACTTTGTTACTGGTAATCACATAATAAATATCTTCTTTACTACCGATAATAAATAAACCATTGCCAATTTGAGTATCCGTGATTTCATCAGAGTGTTTGTTCATATTCTGAAGTGTTTCCACCATCACATGATAAACTCTCTTTTTTACATATCTGTCCTCTTTTTTACGATCCATATCCGATTCGGCCATGGAAGTAAACATCTTTGTTATTTCATGGTTAAACTCACCTAAATAAACTAAAGAAATTCCATTTCCTTGCATTTCGGAGAACAGACTGAGTACCGACTTGATGAAATTTACATTCAAATCCATCTTGCTTGTGTTTATATTATCCAACATTAATAATTATTATTTAAATGTATACTGTTTTTCGGAATATTTCTCAAAATAACACAATTTTTTAAAACATCTTAATCAACGCCCAAATCAATTGTATCTATTGTGTTTTTTACTTCCTTTTATTCCTCACTTGAATGTTCCCAAAAGTAAGGTTAATTTCTGTCCTGACAACTAGCACCTGAACTATAAAGCTATTTCCATTAAAAGAATTGGACAAATTTATGACTAATTTTGAAATACTTTTAAAGCAAAACACAAGCAGGTATGTCAAAGGAACTCTATTTTTTAGCTATTTGTCCAACTGATCGTCTAAAAGAGGAGGTCTATCAGAAAAAACTGGAGATTAGTCAAAAATATAATACAAACGGGGCTTTTCGTTCATCTGCCCATATTACTCTACAAATGCCATTTAAATTGGGGCAAAAAAAAGCTATCGTCTTAGAGCAGGATTTAATTAAATTTGCAGACAAAATCTCTCCATTTGAAATTGAATTAAATGGTTTTGGTGCTTTTGAACCACGGGTAGTATATATAGCAGTAGAAGATAATGAAAATCTGAACAACCTACATAAAGAGTTGGAATCAGTACTTAAAAAGAATCAAATATTTAATAGCACGCATAAAAACAGAGGTTTTCATCCTCATATTACTATTGCCTTCCGTGATTTAAAAAAACGTGATTTTTATCCACTTTGGGAGGAAGTGAAAAACAAAGAATTTAAGCGCTCCTTTGAAGCTAATGGCCTCATGCTTTACCGGCATAACGGTTCCGAATGGGAAGAAAACAAGCACATTCCTTTCGGCAAAAATGTTCTGTCTATTTAAATTTTACCTGTTTTGTTTTTTTACCTTTTACTAATCTGATTGTTTTCAGCTTATCGTCAACGGTAGTATGTACCAAATTAGATTGGTCATCAAATTCATCAAACATGATGGAATTTTCTATTTTAAATATTTTTGGTTTTCGCACCTTATATATTTCCTGGTAAAACCAAAGCACATTTTCTTCCCTTTCACTTCCCAGATAAACTATTTCCTTTTCTTTCCCATCAATTTCAACCGAAAAATTTCTGCTTATATAATCTTTAATAAGCGAATCAATAGCTTTTGTATCGTTCATGGCCAAAATATCCAGATTGACCTTATAATTTTTATTCAATGTTTGCTCAAAGTCATCAATAAAAACTTTATGCATTACCTGAACGGATTTACTGTTTTCCTTATAAATAAGTTCAGTAATAGAAACGTGAAAAGGGTGCAAGCCACTAAACACCATTATAAGGCCGATTATATAATTGCTAAATATCATTTTTCAAAGTCTGGTTACAATCTTACAAAATTATGTTAATATTATGTTCCAATTACAAAAATCGTACAATTTATATTAAAAGACATGTCCAATTTTAAAGTATATTTTGATTTAGGCTTTGAACACATACTTGATGTTAACGGCTACGATCATATTTTATTTATACTGGCACTTGCCGCTGTTTATTTAATTCGTGACTGGAAAAAAGTAATAATACTAGTTACAGCCTTCACTATAGGTCATTCTATTACTCTCGCTCTTTCTACATTAAATTATGTGGTAATAAAACCAGAGCTGATTGAATTTCTTATCCCAGTAACTATTTTTATTACTGCTTTTGCTAATTTATTCAAAAGTGAGAGAGACCTGAAGCAAGGCCGTAATATGCAACTTAATTACATTTTTGCTCTGGTTTTTGGATTGATCCATGGTCTGGGCTTCAGTAATTACCTGAAAAGCCTTTTAGGAAAGAACAGTACTATTGTTAGAGAATTATTGGCTTTTAACCTGGGGTTAGAAGTAGGGCAGATAATCATTGTTATCTGTTTTTTAGTAATTTCATTTATATTTATAGACCTCTTTGGTCTGAGAAGAAGAGATTGGGTGCTAATAGTTTCAAGTGCCATTGCAGGGATTGCAGTTACAATAATGTTAGAAACTAAATTTTGGTAAAATAAACAAATAAATAATATGAAAAGAATATTAACATCAGTTTTGATGCTTTTTGCTATCTCCTCGATAGCACAAGAATATCAAAACCAAGGAAAATTCGAACAACTGGACAATATGTTGCGCTCGCCTAATGTATATCGTACGGCTTCAGGTGCGCCAGGCCATATGTATTGGCAGCAAAGAGCTGATTATAAAATTGACGTAACACTTGATGAAGCCAACAACAAAATAACCGGCTCAGAAACTATTACCTATACAAATAATTCTCCTGATGCACTGTCATATTTATGGGTGCAACTTGATCAGAACATGAGAGCGAAAGATAGTCAGACCTATACAGGCAGTGAGACTTCAGTTCCTGACAGAGCGAGTGAAGGACAAATAGATAGAATGATGGGCTATCCTGATTATGATGGAGGTCACAAAATCCAAAAATTGGTGGATGCTGATGGCGAACCAATGAATTATACGATTAACTATACGATGATGCGTATAGACTTGGATGAGCCATTAAAGGCGGGAGAGTCAATTTCTTTCTCAATTGACTGGTACTATAATATTAATGACCGAGCTAGAATGGGTGGCCGTGGCGGTTACGATTATTTTGATGAAGATGGAAATACCGTATATACCATTACTCAGTGGTTTCCGAGAATGGCTGTTTATAATGATTTTGAAGGATGGCAGAACAAGCAATTTTTAGGAAACGGCGAATTTGCACTCCCTTTTGGTGATTATGAAGTAAATATTACTGTACCTGCGGATCATATTGTGGCATCTACAGGTGAGCTACAAAATGAAGAAGAAATTCTTACTGACACGCAACTGGATAGATGGAACAAATCAAAAACTTCTGATTTACCGGTATTAATTGTGAATAAAAAAGAAGCTGAAAAAGCTGAAAAGAGTAAAGCTTCCGGCACTAAAGTGTGGAAGTATAAAGCAGAAAATGTGCGTGACTTTGCCTTTGGTTCGTCAAGAAAATTCATTTGGGATGCCATGGGCGTTGATATTGATGGCAAAACCGTTATGGCTATGTCATATTACCCTAAAGAAGCCTGGGGACTATGGGACAAATATTCTACCAGAGTAGTTGCCCATACTTTGGAGGTTTATTCACGAATGAGCATTCCTTATCCTTACCCCGTAGCTATTTCAGTAGAAGCCGCAAATGGAATGGAATACCCTATGATTTGCTTTAACTATGGCCGACCGGCACCGGACGGCACATATTCTGCACGTACAAAATACGGTATGATAGGTGTAATTATTCATGAAGTAGGTCACAACTTCTTCCCTATGATTGTTAATTCTGATGAAAGACAATGGACGTGGATGGACGAAGGCTTGAACAGCTTTTTACAGTTTGTTACCGAACAGGAATGGGAACCTAATTACCCGAGCAGAAGAGGCCCTGCAGGAAATATCACTTCCTATATGAAAGGCAACAGAACCAACATACGCCCAATTATGAGCAATTCTGAAGGAATTATACAGTTTGGTAATAATGCCTACGGAAAGCCTGCCACTGCGCTAAATATTTTACGTGAGACGGTTATGGGCCGTGAGTTGTTTGATTATGCGTTTAAAACTTATTCCGAAAGATGGGCCTTTAAACATCCTACTCCTGCTGACTTCTTCCGTACCATGGAAGATGCTTCTGCGGTAGATCTGGATTGGTTCTGGAGGGGATGGTTCTATTCTACAGAGTCTGTTGATATTGCTATTTCAGACGTGAAGTGGTACAAAATGGACACTCAAAACCCTGAAGTAGAAAATGAAATCAAAAAAGAAAGAAGAGACAAAGAGGCTTACCATGTTACACCTGATAAAAATAAAAAAGAAGGCGTAGTGACTGTTGTTGAGAAACACCCTGAGCTGAAAGACTTTTATAATGAATGGGATGAGTATGATGTAACCAATTCCAATAAAAAAGCCTATAATACTTTCCGTGCATCATTAAATGAAAAAGAGAAAAACTTAATAGATGGCGGTCATAACTTTTATGAGGTTCATTTTGAGAACAAAGGCGGACTTGTTATGCCTATAATCATGCAAATGACCTATGCCGATGGAACTTCTGAAACAGTTAAAATACCTGCTGAAATATGGAGAAAGCATGAAAATAAAGTTACTAAAGTTTTTGTGACGCAAAAGGAAGTAATTCAGTTCCAGGTTGATCCTAAAAGGGAAACCGCTGATATTGACGAAGAAAACAATTACTGGCCACCTGTTAATATTCCTAATAAATTTGAGCTTTATCAATTAAGGCAAAGCACTCCAAGAGGCCAATCTCCGGAGGACAATGAAATGCGAAGAGCAAGAGATAATTGAAATACACACTTAAGTAAGCTTAAAAGCCGCTATGAAATTTATCATAGCGGCTTTTTTTATGCTTTAAAAGTTAGATCAAAATGGTTCCCCATAAAAAAGCTTAACAAAAAAATAAACAGGATGTTGAACTTTATTAATAGCCAATAATATTCAACTATACCATATTTTACTTTATTATGTAACGATAATTCCAAACAAATACTGGAGACTGAGATTAAAGATTGCACATTGTATATGGGAAAAGTAAAAGAAATTCGCTGGCAGTTTAAATACCTTCCTTTACATGGAATAATTGGTTACTTGGGGAATTACCAAAAGCATCATCTCTGAAGTTAAAGATTAATTTTCACACAAAAATATATTATTTCCCATCCACAAAATCCTGCAAATAGCTAAACCTTTCAGTTAACTTTCCATTTTCTGCAATAGTTGCATTTTTTATTACCCCTTTAGGGTCACCTTTCAATAAATGTGGCAAAACCCTATCGATCATTTCTCTCCCAAAGCTTTCAGAGGCATCGCGAGGCAACTCACAAGGTAAATTATCTACCGCCATAACAGTTAAATTACTCTCCACACTATAAGGAGCTTCTACTGTATCTGTATCAGGGTTGTAATCATAAACGGGGTCGTCAATGGTTGCCGGTTTTTTTGTACTTGGTATAGAGCCTTCTATATCACAGGTTATATCACCAATCACTTTTATTTTGAATTCAGGCCTCACAGCATCTTCCTTTTTAAACAATTCAGGAGCTCTTGGATCCCAAAATGCACATGCAATTAAAACATCCGTTACTTTGGCGTATTTTAGGAAATCAGCTCGATAAGCAGACGGATTATTATGAAATTCCTCTCTATTAAAACCTCCTCCTTCTTTGCGTTCGTGGTAATCGTGGCTGTTTAACTGGGTGAAAACAGGCCTATCAAATCTTTCATTTAAAAACTCATAAGGAGTTACTTTTAATACTCCTAAACCATACATTACTTCAATAGCACCTTTAGCTACCCTTCCTCCACCAGTAATAGCTATCTTAATGGCAGGAAGTTTAACTTTGGAGTATTCTGTTTGCATATCCGCCAGATCATAGCACTCATGGGCAGGCCTCAGGTTAAATAAATTGTAACGCTTACCAAACGTGAGCACAGTGTTATAGGCCCCAACAATGCCTGCAAACCTGCCAAATGCTACTATGCGTTGTTTGGTGTCAGGATCAATCAAACACTCATAATCTATCAGCCTTATTTTCTTGTCCAAAACAGCTCTTAATAAGTCTCGGTTATAAGCTTGCTCCTTAATGGTATGAGAGAAGAAAAAATAAGTTTTTTCAGGAATTAATTTCTCAATAGGCACCTCTTTTACACCCAGCAGAATCTCACAGTCGGAGACATCCTCTACCATTTCCAGATCATTATGGGTAAATTCATCACCCTCAAAAACCCTTACATCACTTTTTTGTACTTTTAACTTTGCCTCAAACTTTTGTTCAACTTCTTTGGCCTGGGCCGGAGTTAAAGGGCTTCTTTTATCTATTGGAACTTTGTCTTCCCGAATAATGGCAATCTGCTTCATAAATTTTAATAAGTGCTGTTCTCAAATATATAATTTTAAAACAGGCATGAAAGAACTTTGATGATATTTTTTATTGGAACCAATAGTAATGAATACTTAAGCGAATGCAAAAAGTTTTTTAACCTTGATTGGAAAACAAGCCGTGCATTTCAGTATCTATTTTACTGATGATCAGTGCAAAATCTTCTACGTTTTGCAAATAATCTAATTGGTTTACATCAATTATAATCAGCTTTCCTATATCATATTGCTTAATCCACTCTTCATAATGCTGATTTAGATTCTTTAAATAATCAATCCTGATGCTTTCTTCATATTTACGACCGCGTTTTTCAATTTGCCCAACCAGTTTTGGTATATCTGCTCTTAAATAAATTAAAAAGTCGGGAGGTGTGATAACCGGTGCCATGGAATCGAATAAATCCATATAATTACGGTAGTCCCTTTCGGTCATATTTCCAGACTGATGAAGGTTTTTAGCAAACACAAAACAATCTTCATAAATGGAACGATCCTGTACTACAGTATGATCGTTTTCTCTTATTCTTTTAACCTGATTCAACCGACTGTTAAGAAAATAGACCTGAAGATGAAAGGACCATTGTTTCATATCGCCGTAAAAATCAGATAAATATGGATTATCATCTACTGCTTCAAATTCTGTATGCCATCCATAATGATGTGCTAATTTTTTAGCAAGACTTGTTTTGCCGGCTCCTATATTTCCGGCTATAGCTATATGTTTAAGTTTATCCATTTTTTCAGTCATCTTCAGAATTGCAAAAGTAGAAAATTCTTCACTCCTAAATTCAGCATTAAAGATAAAAATATAAAACAGAAATATTTATGGCAAATCAAGCACTTCACTGATGTTTCAGAGTAGTACTAGTTTATACAATTGCTATGTGCGAAACAAAAAAGGCAAAAGTTGGAAGTAAGCGAAAAAGCATAAAAGTATTTTTGATAGAAAGAGACTGATAAAATTCACCTCATTCTATAAAAGCATCAATTATTGATCATTATCCTCCAGCGCCATTCTTAAAAAGCTGTTGAAACTGTAGGCTTTTGAGAGTTCCTTAGCAACAAACCGGGGTAAATCTTCCTTGAAAATGGTTTCGATCGGGAATTTTTGCATAAAATAAAACTGCTTATTGAGCAGTAGTGGGATCCCAGCTGCATATTCTTTGAATGGCGGCTTGAGAATTTTATTTTTAGCTCCTAAAATTTGTCCATAACTATCTTTAAAATTCTTCTCATTTATAATTTTATTAAACTCTTTCTCATTATAGAGTATCTCCTGACGCACTTTGTAAAGACTTTCAGTAGTCAGGTCATATAAACCTCCTCCAATCCATAAATGCTCAGCATCTAGTTGTACATAATAAGCGGCAAATTCTTCCTTTTTTGAAATTCTAGAGATATAGGCCCCTACATTGTTTTTATAAGGGCTTTTATTTTTTGAGAACCTAACATCTCTATTAATCCTGAAAATAGCATTTTTAGGATCAATCATTATATCAGGATCAAATTTTTGAATTTCAGTTATTAGCTGCGTAACAAATAGTTTAAAAGACATTTTTATGGTTTTCTCATACCTAACTCTATTTTTGTCAAACCATGCCTTATTATTGTTCGTTGCTAACTCTATGAAAAAATTAATAAAATCTTTCTTAAAATAAATCATTTCCTGTTTTTAATTATGAACTAATATTAGCAATTAATTATTATTAAGTTTGTTTAGAAAAATAGAATATTCTTCAATTTGAATTATTACTATCAAATATTAGGCGTTAGCGAAAATGCAACCAGTGCAGAAATAAAGTCTGCCTATAAACGCCTTGCTAAGACCTACCACCCTGACATTAATACTTCTGCCGGGGCTGAAGAAATGTTCAAATCAATTTCCGTAGCTTATAGCGAACTTATTAATCCTGAATTAAGACGAAAACACGATTTACAATTAGCGCAAAAACGGCTTATAAAGGCAAGGATTAATTCTCAAAAACGACCCTACACTTTTCCTCAAACAAGGACCAGACCTCCCTTTTACCCCTATTACGCTGATGCTTCACAGAATCTGGAAACAGAACGAAAGGGGACCTTTTATGCTTTAGGAATAATAGGATTGATTGCATTTATAATGTACATAGGCATTACAATTTCCGACTTTTATCGTGAATATAAAGTAAAAAACACTATATCTAAATTTGATTATCAGGTAAACTATGCCGACAGTTTATTTTATGCAGGAAAAACTAAAGCTGCTTTAAGCTTTATCGGCGAAATAAAATCTTCCTCAAAAGAAGAAAGAATGTTGAAGAACCATGAAATCAATTATTTGAATTTCAGAAAGCAACAAGCAGAAATTGATTATAAAAATGGCGCTTATAGTGACGCTTTATGGGGTTACTTATTTTTTATGGAATATACAGGCAAACAAGATATTGATATGCTTTATAAACTTGCTATTTGCTACCGTAGTTTGGGTCAGCCTAATCAATCAATTTATATTTTAGATAAGCTTCTGAACCAGAAATATAAAAGAATTCAAATTCTTGATTTAATTGCTAATATATACAAGGAGGATCTACATGATAACGAACTAGCCTTACAATATTATGAAATGAGCCTTAGTAATATTATACAACGCTTCAAAGATATTTATGGTGAGGCTTACAGATTATTGGTTTCTGCTGAGCGGACTCCGCCTAGTTACAAATCAACCTATTATGGTGCCGCCGAATTAAATTACCAAAAGAAAGATTTTCAGGAAGCGGCCAATTTATTGGAATGGGTTGTTTTTTTTGAACCTCAAAATTCAAAAGCATTTAATTACCTGATTAATTGTTATATTAAACTTAAAGATCCGGCTCAAGCTTGCCAAGTTTTCATCAAAGCAGAAAAAAATGGACTTGAGTTAAATTCTGACCTATTAATTAACTGTAAATAAATGCGCTTATTACTATTAATCCTCTTTCTAATTAACTGTTTTTCAGGATATACTCAGGAGGAGAAAGCAAGAGAACTCATTCAAATCCTGGCTTCCGATTCTTTAGCAGGCAGAGGTTACGTTGAAAACGGACAGGAAAAAGCCGCTAAATTCATTACCAATGAATTAACAATGTATGGAATCAGTAATCGATCTCAAAGGTTTACATACAGTGTTAACACCTTTCCGGATTCAATCATTTTTAGTTCTTTGACTGACACAAGTATACTAGCTTATAATCCAGGCTCAGATTACCTAATTCACCCCTCTTCAACAAGTATAAAATTTAAAAAGAAAGAAGTAATTAGTTTATCAATAGATGAACTAGAGGAAAAATCCTTAAAACTTAAATCAAAAAAAGTTTATTCCATTAGCCGTAATGAAGAAAATGCAGTAAAAGCAGATAAATTCATTGCTTCTTTCCTCGAAGAAATAAAAGTTAAAAAATCTTTACTAATTGTGCAGGATAGTGGAAAGCTTACTTGGTTCCCCTCCCAAATTCAAAGTAAAAATGCTGTGGTATTTTTAAAAAAAACCTTAGGAAATGAAGTTAATGTCCAGTGG
>JBEPWY010000006.1:0-4290 GCA_041642185.1 Marivirga sp. | reverse complement strand
ATCCCCAGTACTCGTCTCCGTCATAGGTATTCGATGAATGCAGGTGAACGGCTAAGGTAGGCTTATTTCAATGCTTTTGGACTTCAAAATTTCACTATTGGTCGAAAATAATGGCTTTTTTTTGAGTTTTTATCTGATAAAGAGATGATGGGGCAGTGGCCTGTAATGTTTTTAAGGATAATTATAGACTATAACCACCCCCTCCAATGTTTATTAAGGCAGACCAAAGGAGCAGAATATGAAAAGGCTTTTATTTGTTACATAAAGAATGAGGATCGAATTAGTTGTCATTTTTTCTAATCCACTCCCAAGCTTTTTGTGGTAGCCATCCTTGCCTTTTTTGTTGAGTAATATCGACAATTAAAAAATTATCATTTCCATCTGTTATACTTCTTATTTTGTCAGACCAATATTCAACCGGTCTGTCGGTTTTAATAATCCAAGTAGATTCAAGGTAGTGCCACCAAGTTGAAGCTGTTTTTATTGTATTATGAAGCGAAGTATAATCTTTACCTGGCTTTTTTAAGTCATATGTTATTAAATATATCATAACGCAGCTATTACTTCTTTAGACAACTCACTTTTCTTAACTTCTTTTACGTAGAAATTTGAGTCTGATTTATGTTTCCAGTCATTTGCATTCCAAAAAATCTCAACATAAATTTCTTTTTCTTTCCCCATATTATCTGCGTATGCTTTAATAGGAATTAAATAAGTGCCTTTTCCAAGTTTTATAAACTCTCCAGACATTGATGGATCTGGAATAGATAGAAATAGTAAATCTCGAGAATTTTTAATTTCCTTATTTGTTTGCTCTTCTGTAGTGTATTCTATTTGTTGTTCAATTTTTGCAATTTCAACGTAATGTGACATTAAAGGAGTTAATGATTTGACCTCACTCTCATTTTTCCAAAAATAATTTGCAGGAATTATTTCTCTATCTAAATAATAGGTGAGATTTTCTTGTCTGACTCTAAATATTTTTTCGGTATATAGTTGAGCATTTACAGCACTTATATTTCCAATATTTTTTATTCTTAAATTTATTGCTGTGGAATAATTTGTTTCACTTGAGTAAATCTCTGTTGTTCTACATTCTATAACAAAGGGTTCTTGGTTTTGGATTTCAAAATCCAAATTTGATTTATAAAACAGTTTTTTTACTGTCGGGCCGAATATTGCTAAAAAAGCAAGGATTAGAGTCCCAAAAGCAGATATAGCTATTATTGTTATTTCAATTACTTCTTTATTCGTCATTTAAATAATCCTTAATTAAAAACTTATTCTTGAATTACTGTAATTTGCAATGCTTATTAATACTATATTTATATCAAAATAATCTTTTGAGATTTAAATAAATCTTAGAATTTTAAGGCATTAGGTTTTGGTTGAATGCAGGTGAACGGCTAAGGTAGGCTTATTTAAATGTTTTTGGACTTCAAAATTTCACTATTGGTCGAAAATAATAGCTTTTTTTGAGTTTTTGTATAAGGTATGGTTGCTGGAAGGGATTTGGATTAGGTGGTTTGAGGGAAAATTGAAAAAATGGCGGCTACTGTTGATGAATTCAGGCAAAAAGAGCAGTCGATGAAAAAGGCTTTGAAGTTGCTGTAAGGAGAGTGAGAAAGTTGAGAAGGTTGAGAAAGATTTTTTGTGAGTTTTTTTTCAGATGTCATTCATTTTGTTAAAGGATTCTAAGCAAATGTGGGACATACGTTGTTGTAATATTTTTATTTAGTGTCCTTTTTGATTTTTTTGGGGTTCATCCTAGTGTCGAAAAAAGTCACAATCTGTATTGATTTGCTATTGTATCTATAATAGATGGTGGTCTGTTTAGATATGACAAATCTGTGAATACCTTTAATTAGTTCTGATTTTGGTGCACTGTCCGGGTAATCTGAAATTTGCGCTAGTGCCTTATCAAGTTTCCTTAGAAAAGAAAGCTTAACTTTCTTAGACCACTCTTTTTCGAGATAATCCAGCAGTTTACTTAATTTATTAGAGGCTCTTTTCGAGAGTATTACTTCTCTCATTCCCTATATTTCGCTATAAAATCATTATAGTTGACTGAATCTCCTTTATCAAGTTCATTTATTCCTTGAAGTATGTCATCTTTCTGATCGTCTGACAAAGTGGTCCAAAAATCTGAGTCGGATTGTTTCGTGAATATATTTTTAATTGCTTCTAAAACCGAGGGGTTATCAGTTTCTAGAACCATTTTCATTATCCTAAGTTTTTCTGCCTGAATATTCATACTCTCTAGCTTTCTATACAAAGATAATAAAATTAACGAATTCAAAAGTGAAGTGTTATGATGAATACTTCAACCTGAATAATCTGTAAATTATTAGAAAGTACTTTACAACTTACAAGTTATCATTATTTAATTGAATGCAGGTGAACCGCTAAGGTAGGCTTATTTCAATGCTTTTGGATTTAAAAATTTCACTATTGGTCGAAAATAATGGCTTTATTTGAGTTTTTGTATGACGAAAGGGTGCTGGAAGGGATTTGGGTCGTTATAAGTCATTGTTGTTATCACCTAAGCTCCGTAGGCTTGGCTATTTCAAATTAAGTTACATTAAAATAGCTTCAATTAAAGATTTTACGAGAATTCTGCCATCCTATGAAGCTTTTATCAACTCGAGAATTTCATCTGTTTCAGAATCCAGGTAATGGTTAATTCTTAGAATATTGTTTAAAAACAGATCTGATATATTTTTGGTGGTGAGATTACCTGTATTCAGATAGATAACTTTTGGAGGCGTTCCATGCATTGCATTCAAATCGATAAAGTCAGAATCAAATGTAACTACTGCAAAAACATTCACTCTTCAAATGACAGAAATCAATCTTCGCTCTTTATCTGCTGCGTAGGCTAGACAGGCATCAATCATTTCATCAGTTAATTCCTCAAAATCATGTTTAATATCTTCACGGCTCATTCCGTTTGAAAACCATTTTAAAACATCATAAACAGTGATACGGGAGCCCTTAATGCACGGTTTCCCAAATCGTTTATCTGCTCTTATTTCTAAATAATTTCGATAGTCCATATATAAATATACGAAAAAAATTTCGATTTGGATAAGCTATTTAACTACTAAAAGAAATACCACAAGTACAATTATTGTCCTTACAATCGAGAATTGTGGTTGTTTTCTATACGAGAGGATACTGTCATGTTGCAGGTAGCGTGGCAGATATAGTAGGGAAGAGATCAATGAGATTTTTTCATTAGCATGAGCAACTATTAGACATCTTCTTTTCAACTTAAGAACCAGTTGCCAAAAGAATCCATAAATCGACCATACAAATGGAAAGGCCTACCCATCCATACTTTCTGGTATTCCTGTTTATTGATTTACAAATGGAAATGAGACCTAAGGTTGCTCCTGTTAAGCTTAATAGGAATAATAGATTTTTATTAGTTCTTCCATAAACAAATGTATCTATTAAATTTCTGAGAGTGCCCATCGCTTCAAGCTGTTGATGTGTTTGATACTGAAGCATAAGAATGGTAGCAAAAACTATTACTCCAATCATGATTGATAAAAAGCTGATATATTTCATATCTTATTACCATAAGCCCTAAAGAGCTTTCTTGTCAGGCGATACACGAAATAAACAATACCTAGTAAATTGATCACATTCCAAACATTCCACCCTATGTATATTACTTTCTCAGAAGATGTCATACTAGCTAAACTCCAATACTCCCCCTTACTTTCCATATAAAAGTCATCATAGATCATTAGCAGGAGTCCGAATAAGGTATAGATTGCCAGATCGGCAATAATAATTGCAACGCCTATGACAATATGTTTCCAGGAAATACTCATTTTAATGGCTTTAGTTGGATAGTCTCATGTCCGGCATTGTCAATTTTCACAGTTTGTGGCTCATAACCTTCCTTACTAATCACCACCTTCATTGGCGGGCAATCAAGTAATCCACCTGAGATGCTATTGATTTCAAAATCACCTTCTTCATTAGTTTTAATCTGATCATACGCTTTACTTTCTTTATGCACCTGAGCACCTGAAATAAGATGATCTGTATTTGCGTCTATAACTGTTCCTGTTACAGTTTGAGAGCAATCGCATGAGGTTAAAACCATCAACAATATAACTGACAATAATTTAATTACTGGCCTCATTGGCGCAATGGTTTTAGGAAGAGAAATACAAATTTTAAGCATACCTTTCTCAACATACAAAATTCTTTAGGATTTAACGCTTTAAATTAATTATCAACTTTCAATTTTTCATAGATTTCCAGTAGTAGGTT
>JBEPWY010000005.1:0-5944 GCA_041642185.1 Marivirga sp. | reverse complement strand
TAGGTTGCTTAATTCAATGTGCTGAGCTCAAATCGTTAAGTTAAGCTTTTATTAAACCTCATCCTCCTATCCTTCTCCAATGGGAGAAGGAGGATTGTCTTAACTTAACGACATTGGTGCTGAGCTTGCCGGTGGTTTTATATTTAAATAGATATAATCTCACCATAATCAATAATATTATATGCTTTCACATATGAATAGATAATGGAACGGGAATTATCTCATACCCTCAATATGCCGCGGAAACCTCTGCCCGCATAATAAGATTCAGCCCCATTGTGATAAATAAATACTTGTCCATAACGCCAATCACCAAAAATGGCACCTCCCAAATTCCTAATGTCCGCAGGTGTTTTCAGCCAGCTGGACGTTTTGGTATCGAAATCTCCCAATAGTTGAAGTTCCCTGTAATCTTCCTCTCTTAATAGCTCAATGCTCATTTCCGCAGCCATACCCAGAGCGCTATTTTCAGGTTTAAATTTTTTCCTCGATTCCAGTGCCTCATGGTCGTAACATATACTTCTCCGTCCATTAGGACTTTCCGCTGAACAATCACAAAAAATATATTCGTCCGCTGTTTGATCATACCCGATAACATCAGGCTCACCACCGGTTTTTTCCATTTCGTTGAGCGACCATATTTTCTTAGGGTTAGCCTCCAGCCTGAACTGTACTTTTTCCCATTCAATACCTTGATGACGCTTAATATTTTTCTCAAACCTGGCTTTCAGTAAATTGATCAGTTCTTCCTGATGCGTTGATGATAATACTTTGTTATTTTCCGTATCCATTAATTCCTAGTTGACTATCCAATTTAAACAAAAAACTTCATTGAACAGCCTGCTCATTATACTTCAGATCGCTAATTTCTAATTTCAACCAGGTCCAATCCTCATCTTCAAGCTTCCAGCTGGCGGTCATTTTAGATGGTACTTTAATGCCTTCAAAAGTCGTATGCTCCTCCACCAATAGCACCCACTCATAGCGTTTGGCATCCGGACTGGTGTCTTTATAGCGCATGGCAGAGAATTTTATAAAATCCCCCTCCCCATTAAAATAAAAGGTACCGGCTCCCTTTGTTCCTTTATAAGCCATAACGGCCCTTGCGGTGCTGTCATTTATTGCCTGCCAGCTAATGTAAGGACTTAATGCCAGTGAAGGAAACCACACCATTTCACCTAAATACCTCTGCAGGGTTCCTTCGCTGAGTTTCTCACCTTTCTCCTTCACCACATTAAATAATGCGTTTAATTTAATCAACATCTCCCCGCTTCCCTCTATAAATTTATCCCTGCCCTGAAAGCTCAGCAGCTTATTCATTTCAACATCCACTGGCCAGATACAGGCAGGTACATCAAGAGTAGTGTACTGAACAGCCCTGGCATTATACCAATTATCCTGTTCGGGTTTAAGCTTCATTTTGGCTTGTTGCACCACCTTGCCGATATAAATATAGGGCTCTCCTACTGCGCCCGAACGACGAAGCCATTTTTTTACGGCTATGGGCAAATCCTTTATATCATTTTCAGAAATGATCTTTTCAGTCGAGATTTCACTTTGGTTGATAACATTTTCAGTTTCAAATCGGACAAGTTTTTGGAAATTGTAATGCCCATAGGAAATGAGGGAAACAACTAAAATAATGGCATTAGGCAAGCTTCCAAATTTGGCATCTTTCCAAAATATAATAATGAGGATTTGTGAAATAACTACGGCTAATAAACCAATAAGCCAGGCATATTTCGCATCAGTAATATACAAAACACCATAAAGCACAAACAATATCGCTGCTGCCAACCATAAGAGCCCCATAGTTTGGGAAATGGGAAGAGTTAATGCTTTCACTTCTTTAAATCCAAAGCCTTTTAAAAATCCCAGGATGTGAATGAGCCCGTGTAGGAAAACGAGTAATAAATAGGCGATTTTCATTATCCTATTCTTTATATGTTTACATCTATCTATTTAACTATATTTCCTCTGTGCTTAATAAAGGTAAATTTTAACCAGGCGAATAAATACATTTTGAATTCCATGAACGAAGTATTTTATTGAACGTCCATTGACCATCCATCTTTTTATATTAAATATTAAAAGAACACATCTTCCACCACTTAGTTACACTAACACACTGGTATAATAAACTGTGATAAATTTAGCTCTCCGTTAACACAATCATTTTTTTAAATCTTTTCTTAATTAGTTTCTTTAGGGCATTATATTCTTCTTTATCTAAATTTAACCCTATAATTATATCCTTGTGTGGAAGCATAATTTTAACCCTTTCAGTACTTAGTTCAAAAGATAGTTTATCTTTATAGCTCAGTTCTATATCTGACTCAGTTGTTTCCATAGAATAATAGTCATCTTCATCAAAATCTTCTCCATAACTTCTTTGAACAAGAAAGTACTTATGATTTGGATCTATTAATTCAGATGAATTCTGATCTCCCTCCTTATCAAGGGTATTGGAAAAATCAATTGTGCACCCAAACACACCATCATCCTCCAAGGTTAATTCTTTACAGATAAAGTTCATATTTAATTTTTTAATAAATTTATGATAAAACCCATATTTAAGTCAAAAAACTACGTCCTGAATTCATTTTTTGAACTAAAAATTTAATGGAATAGTATCAGAATCACTACTGAAACCAGACTTATACTCTTTTCTTACAATTATTACCCACTTTTTAAAAACTTCACCCTACAACAAGACCAACAACGGAAGACCGTGACATGCGTATACATATATTAGTTGATAACCGATAGGTTTTAGACCTTAATTAGTGCTATAAATATTATCAATCTGCTATTAAAACTACCAATATGAATGAGCATGCCAGACTTTTAGATCTTCTGGATTATAATATTCTTGACACTCCTCCTGAAACCGATTTAAACGAATTAGCAGAAATTGCTTCCCTTCTTTGCAATACACCTGTAGCCTTAATTTCGATGGTAGATGGTAAAAGGCAATGGTTTAAAGCGAAAAAAGGGTTGGATTTTAATGAAACGGACAGGAAACTATCTTTTTGCCAATATACCTTAGACTCCCCTGATGAGGTTATGATTGTAAATGATGCTTTTGAAGATATAAGGTTCAAAAACAATGAATTGGTATTGGGTGATCCTAACATACGTTTTTATGCCGGTGCTCCTCTTGTTACCCCTAACGGTAATGTATTGGGCACATTAAGTGTATTAGATAAAGTGCCTAGAAGTATTTCAGAAAACCAGAAAAAGGCGTTACAGATTTTGGCTAAAAAGGCAATGGACTCACTTAACGCCAGAAAGCTCCTCATGAAACAAAAAGAGGATATTGAATCAGAAGCGCTTAAGCTTAAAAAACTGACTGATCAGGCTCCGGTTATGATTTATGAGTTTGAAATGTCCGAAGAGGGTAAAATGAAATTTAACTTTATCAGTAAAGGTTTAAAGTTGTTGCACCCAAATCTTGATCCGGAAGAAGTAAAGAAAGATCCTGAAGTTGCATTTAAAGTTTTTCACCCTGATGATGTCCCATTTGTAATGGAAAGTATTAAAACCTCTTTTGAAAACTTAACAGAATGGATAGTAGAATTTAGAGTAATACAGGAGGGAAATAGAGTGGAATGGCATGCCGGGAGAGCCAAACCCGAAAGGCAGGATGATGGAAGTGTCATTTGGTATGGCACTTTTATCAACGTCACCAATCGTGTGGAATATGAAGAAGCACTTGAACAGATAGCCTTTGATATTTCTCATGTGTTAAGAAGGCCTTTATCTACCTTATTAGGCTTAACATCTTTAATTGAAAAAGAAAAAATGACTAAAAAGAAGATACATGATTATAGTGGCTATATTAAAAAGGTATCCGAAGAGCTGGACCTGTTCACAAGCAAATTAAATGATACTTATTGTTCGAAAAGGAAAATAATAACAGGTAGAAACTAAAAAAATCTGCTCCCCTCTATTACAATCACCCTCCTAAGTTTAACAGTTTTAATCATTAACTAGAGGAGTTTTATGACGCTTAATTTCCAGCTATTTTTATTTTTTTAGCTCCGTAAAGCTATTAATGAAAGCGCTCCTCCAGCTCCTCCATATGATAATATTATGGGAAACCATGGGGGGAAAATGTGGGGTATGTAACAGGAATGAATTTCTCATTAAAATTTGCACTCCTGTTAAAGCATATAAAAATATTCATTGGAAGAAATCTTTAAAAAGAGGTTTTTAATTTCCCTTATCCTTTAGTAAGTTCACAGCTTCCAATATTGTGTAATCTTTTTGTTCTGCTCCATGTCAAAAAAAGTAGTTATTGCTTCAAAAAATCCAGTTAAAATCAATGCCGCTAAAAATGGATTTAAAGAGATGTTTCCAAACGAGAAATTTATATTCGAAGGTTGCTCAGTTCCTTCCGGGGTGAGCGATCAGCCAATGGACAATGACGAAACCAAACGAGGCGCTATAAACAGGGCCAAAAATGCCAAAGCAAAATTACCCGATGCTGATTTCTGGGTAGGAATAGAAGGTGGAATAGAAAAAACAGCTCATGAGATGGAGGCTTTTGCATGGATAGTCATTCAATCTGCAAAATTGCAGGGCAAAGCAAAAACAGGCACTTTATATTTGCCTGAGGCTGTGGTAAAGCTAGTGAATGAAGGGAAAGAATTAGGTGAAGCAGATGATATAGTTTTTAAAGATACTAATTCAAAACAGAAAGGCGGTGCCGTAGGAATACTAACCGGTAATATTATTAACAGGACCGCATATTATTCTCAAGCAGTTATTTTGGCTTTGATCCCATTTAAGAATAAGGAATTATATTCAAAGATTATGTTTTGAAAAAGCAATAACTTATTGTCTGCTTCATGTATAGCCGGAAGAATTTATCACTTTTATTTCTGTAATTTTGATGTTATTTAGCTTTTTAAATGAAAAAATTGAATAGCGAAATATTTAATGATCTTCAATGACAGAATTACTTGACGTTTTAAATACCTCAGCAGCTTTACAACTATTGTTAATAATTGTATTGTTACTGCATAAAGGTAGAAAGAAGCTTTCCAATAGATTTCTGATCCTTTTCTTCTTTGCCCAGCTCATTATTTATACCCAAGTAATAATGCATAAACATTATGAAGAACTTTATGCCAATTACATTTATTATTCACTTATCGGCCTCCCTTTCTCCTTCCTTTGGGGTCCCTGTATTTACTTGTACATTATCAGTGATCATCATCATGAATTTAGTTTTAAACAAGTTCACTTCCTCCACTTCGCTCCAGCCCTTATAGCCTTTGTTTATATCTTCGCAATAATTCCATGGATAAAAGCTAATCCGACACTATCAATTTTATCTTCTTTTAATGATTGGAAGGAAGG
This sequence comes from Marivirga sp., assembly GCA_041642185.1. Lineage (GTDB taxonomy): Bacteria > Bacteroidota > Bacteroidia > Cytophagales > Cyclobacteriaceae > Marivirga. The sequence goes on along the minus strand of JBEPWY010000005.1, from coordinate 577 downwards.
TGCATACCTGACTATTTTAGGCCTACAACTGATTATATATAATGCAATGGCTGTCCTGAAACTTGAAAGAAACTCAAAATCCTGGAATTACGGAAATATTGATAAATCGCGTATTAAGTGGAACAAATTTATATTGTATGGATATATTATTGCCTGTTTATTATATAACATTCCTTTAGCAGCAGAAAAATTTAATAACCCTCTGCTGTCACCTATTTTTCTATCCAACTTTATTTTCTCTGTTTATTTTTATATAATCATCTATAAGGCTTTAACGTCTCCTCATTTATTCTCATTTAATAAGGAGAATGATGATTCATTTGAATTAAAAGAAAACATATTAAAGCTGGAAAATTATCTTATCCGGGAAAAACCATACCTCAATTTTGATTTAACTGTAAAAGAACTGGCTCAAAAATTAAATTTAAGCGCTCCTTCACTCTCTAAACTAATTAACCAACATAAAAAACAAAGCTTTTACGATTATATTAATACACACAGAATTGAAGAGGCGAAGAACCTGTTGAGAAAATCAGAAAAAGAAAAAACTATTCAGGAAATAATGTATGAGTGTGGT
>JBEPWY010000004.1:0-8797 GCA_041642185.1 Marivirga sp. | reverse complement strand
CTCCCAATTTTTCAACCAGCTATTCTTTAAATGAGAAAATGTTGTTTATGAAAAAAAATAAATCAACAGTAAAACCTGAAGTGCTATCCATAGGGTCGTCAATGAGTTTAAATAATTTGCATTCCGGGACAATTGTGAACTATTTAAAGACGGATAATTACCTCAATTCATCTTCATGGGGGTTAAACATTAAAGAAAACTTTTACATGCTTAAAATTTTAGTAACTATTTATAATCCACGAATCGTAATATCGGCAATTAATCTTATAGATTTTCAGAAAAGCAGTAAAAAGATTCGCTACGATTTATTGAAAAATTATTTGGTATCTGATTTTAGCATTCAACATTATTTTAAAGCATTCAATATGCAGTATTACTTTCAAAACATAAGTTATTCCAAGAAAGTAAGAACGTGCATTGATGAATATGAATATCTGGGTTACGACAAATATGGCGCAGTTAATTATAATGATAAAAATTTTCGCATTGTACCCGAGAGATGGAATGGCGATAAAATTTTAGATTACAATATTGAATCAGCACAATACCAATACCTGGACAGTATTTCTTTTTTCTGTCGGGAAAAAGGTATTGAATTGTACCTGTTTCATGGTCCGTTCAGAGATGGATATTTATCGGGACTCAATCAAAGAGAACAAGAATTAATTTTTTCTCATCTCGAAAAGATTAGAACAACTTTAAATAATAATAATGTTAATTTTGTAAGCGCTGTTGACACATCATGGAATGATTCACTTTTTGTAGACTGGACTCATTTAAATTCTAATGGAGCAAAATTATTTACAGAATACTGCTTAAAAAAAACGAAAGAAATAGATTATGCAGCAAAAAATGGATTTAAGCTCGATTAATTAACCTTTTCTTACGTTCAGCAGATATATCATAAATGAATAAGGATAATCTTAAAAATAAAACCATTCTGGGTTTTAAATGGTCTTTCATAGATAATATAGGCAAAAGTGGCGGTCAATTTATTATTGGAATAGTTTTAGCCAGGCTCCTTACACCTGAGGATTTTGGTTTGATTGGCATGATAACTATTTTCATAGTAATAGGACAATCATTAACAAACAGTGGTTTCGGGCAGGCATTAATTCAGAAAAAAAATGCAGACAATGTTGATTTTTCTACAGTATTTTATTTTAATATTCTAGCAAGTATAACAATTTATCTGCTTTTATTCCTAAGTGCACCCTTAATTGCCAACTTCTATAATCAGCCTGAGCTGACATCGCTTATAAAAGTAATATGTTTATCTTTTGTCATTGATGCATTTGGACGTATTCATAATGTACATCTAGAAAAAGAACTCGATTTTAAAGCACCTTCAATTGTTGGGATAGTTAGCGTTACAATTTCAGGTGTAGTTAGTATTACTCTGGCTTATATCGGATTTGGAGTATGGGCACTTGTAGCCAATACTATTTTAAGAAGCACCGTTGCGACTTTTCTATTCTGGTGGGTTAGTAAATGGCGTCCATTGTTAACATTCAGTAAAAATTCGCTCCGGCAACTTTTTATGTTTGGATCAAAGATTATGATTGCAGGATTGATGACATCGATATTCCAGAATATTTACTACCTAATAATTGGAAAATTATTTAGCGCACAAAGCCTGGGTTATTATACAAGAGCAACTCAATTTAAAAATTTACCTATTTTAACAATAACAAGCGTTGTACAGAAAGTTACATTTCCTGTTTTTTCTAAAATACAGGATGATGATGTTAAGCTAATTTCAGGTTATACCAAAGCTTTAAGATTATTGTCTGCAGCAATTCTCCCTTTAATGGCTTTTATCATTATTGGATCAAAACCACTGATATATATAGTACTTGGAGAAAAATGGCTGCCAGTTGTTCCTTATTTGAAAGTAATGGCATTATTTGGATGGATGTATGTGCTTCACATGGTGAATAATCAGGTAATTACAGTAAAAGGCCGAAGTGATTACTATTTACAGCTAAGAATTATTGATAAAGTTTTAATAGTGGTTTCAATCCTGTTGACCTATAGGTTCGGCATAATGGCAATGATTTATGGACAAATGGGAGCCACTATACTTTCTTATTATGTTACAAACATATATCTTAATAAGATAATTCATATTCCACTGATTTACCAGATAAAAAATATTAGTCCTTTTTTCTTTTCATCAGGAATTATGCTAATCCCAAGCTTGATATTGTCGAATTACATTGCCAATGAATATTTAAATTTCTTTAGTACAATTTCTCTGGCAGCAATTATCTATATATTATCCCTTTGGATTTTAAAGGTAGAAGAATTAATATTGGGTATTGAGTATGCCAAAAAATATTTAGCCCGCTTTAAATAGAAGAACGATAATAAATGGAACTAGCTCAAACAATAAATAAGCATAAATTATTAGTATTCTTTGATTATCTTGTCGTTTCTATAATTATTTTTTATGCAGGAAAAGCAACAGTTTTTGTTCAGGCAATTGAAAGCTGGGATCATCCTCTTGGATTATTGTTTCCTATTATAGTTTTTACTGCTTTTGTTTTTTTAAAAAATATCCGCTTTAATCGAAAATTCTGGCTGCTAATAGCCGGTTGGATTCTATATTTTATAGCATCATCAATAAAATTCGGACAACTGCATCCTCGTTTTTTCCTAATATTTATCATACATGTTACCATGGCATATGTGGCAATTACAGGATTGCGCTACCGATTTTTTAGTATATATGAGAATATTTTATATTATCTATCTATCATAGCAATAGTTTTCTGGGTGTTGATGAACATGCTTCCTGAACCTTTTATTGAGTTTCTTCGATATTTTGAATTCTCAAGACAGGAGACTCCTGATGGAAATATCGATTACAACACACTGGTATATACAGTAAGTAATTTTAAATATGAACAAGAGCAAATGGTTTCCATAGGTTCTTTTAATATTTTTAGAAATCCAGGTTTTGCCTGGGAACCAGGTGCATTTGCAGTATATGTAAATATTGCCATTTTATTTAATCTGCTAAGAAATAAATTTAATTTAGGGAACAATAAGAAATTATGGATTTTTGTTGTTGCGTTAATAACAACTTTCTCTACAACTGGCTATTCTATATTTATCCTTTTAATTTTATTTTATATATATAATCAGCAATTTATCAGAATTATCTGGCTGGTACCAGTCATTATTTTTATGGTTATTTATTTATTTACATTACCTTTTATGGCTGAAAAAATAACTAAAGCAACTGAATTCAACACAAAAGAGCTTGTATATAACTCATTAAAATATGATGCTAAATATCAACCTCAACGTTTCGAATCATTAAGAATAGATTTTATTGATTTTTTGAATCACCCGTTGATTGGCTTCGGAGGTCATCAGGAAGCCCGATGGACCAATCAAATTGGGGCACAAATATCTACTGTTTCAGGAATTGGAAAGATTATGGCTCAATTTGGAATAGTTGGCATTCTGTTTTTTTCAATTAGCCTTTGGAAATCATCAAAGCAATTAGTAATGGTTTTTAAAGTCCGCGGTGTAATTTTTCCTATGCTGTTTATGCTATTTATTTCAATAAGTTATGGCCTTTTTATTGCTTTATACATGTGTATTTGGTTGTTTTATCTTTCTGATTTTAAGAAACATGAGGCAGTCAGAAGGTATTTATCACTAAACCTTCAAAAAACATAATTCTTTTTCAATTTAAAAATAATAGTTTTCTCACTTAAAATGAAAATAGCACTTCTTCTGAATCAATCATATCCTAATGGATATGCTCTGACAAAGAGATTCCACTTATATGCCAAAGGATTTGTAAAAAAAGGTCATCAGGCTTTAATAATTTTACCACATCCTACTGAAAAAAATAAAGACACATTAAACAAGAATACATCTGGAATATACGATGAAGTACCATTTAGATATATGTCAAGTTCTACCATTCGTAGTACCAGTTTCTTTAAACGCAGACAGCAGGATTTTACGGGAAGTATTAAAACTGGAATATTTCTACTTCAAGAGAAACCTGAAATTGTTATTTCATCCAATTTCTCATATGTCTTTTTTATATATTTAAGAATCATTTCACTTTTTACTTCTTTTAAGATTTTTCGGGAAAGAAATGAGGTTGATAACCTAAAAGAAGATAAGATGTCAAAATTCAGATTATTAAGAGTCAGGGTTGCAAATAATCTGTTTCATGGATCGGTAGTAATAAACCAGCAGCTTTTAAACTATATGAAAAAGGAGCTGAATGACAAGAAACTCAACATTATAGTTCCTGTATTAGTAGAAGATTCTAAAAGAAAAGAAAAATTGCCAATCAAGAATACTATTGTCTATACTGGAACCTATCGTGAACGTAAAGATGGGATTTTAACTATTTTAAAATCTTTTGCTGAAATAAATACAAAATATCAGGATTTTAAATTAGTGCTTACAGGCTCACCTCAACGATCAAAAGATTACAAAAAGATTGTTAAAACTATAGCTGCGAATAAACTTGAATCTCAAATTATATTCACAGGATATCTTTCTGAAGAAGATTTATGGGACGAACTATTTACAGCTCGTATGTTAATTATAACCAAACCCGAGAACAGGCAGAATTTTTATAACTTCCCTACCAAAATGGGTGAATATCTAATATCGGGAAGACCAGTTATATCTACGAGAGTTGGAGTTGTTGGAGAGATCATGGAGGATAATATCAATATTATCTTTACCAGATATAACAGTTCAGATATAAGTAAAAAAATGGAATTCGTTATTAACAATCCTGAACTGGCTACCAAAATAGGTAATAAGGGAAGAGAATTTGCACTTTCAAATTTCAACTATTTGGTTCATGCAGAACGTATGCTTAATTTTTTCTCAGATAATTTGAAGTAATTATAACTTTAAAATACTTTTATCCAGCTGATTTTTTGACATTTTAGATGAACTTTCAATCATTTTTTTCTGTTAAAGTTAAGAGTTATCTAAAACACAGAAATGAAGCTAGCAATACATTACAGGCCGGGAAGCTATAGCGATAGATGGATAACTTATTGCACAGAAAAATTAATCCCTTATAAACTTGTTAGTTGTTATGATTCAGATATCATTAAACAGCTGGCTGATTGCAATGGATTACTGTGGCACTGGACAACAAGCGATTATAAAGCTGCACTTTTCGCACGTCAGTTAATCTTATCACTTGAAAAGAAGAAGTTCCGGGTGTTTCCTGATGTAAATTCAAGCTGGCACTATGATGATAAAGTTGGACAAAAATATCTTTTGGAAGCGATAAATGCACCTTTTATTAAATCTTATGTTTTCTACTCAAAACAAGAAGCTATTAATTGGGTAAATAAAGCAACCTTTCCCAAGGTATTCAAATTGAGAAATGGAGCAAGCTCATCAAACGTAAAACTTATAAAAAATAAACAAATTGCAAAGCAAATTATTAATAAAGCATTTAAATCAGGCTTTTCACGTGCTGAACCTATAAGCAGATTAAAACAAAGATTTTGGATTCTCAAAAGAGATAAAAATAAAGCCTCACTAAAAAAATTCATCAATGGAATAGGAAGATTGTTCATAATACCTGAGGGGGAAATAGTAAGAAATAAAGAGAAAGGATATGTTTTTTTTCAGGATTATATTGCAGGAAATACTTATGACACCAGAGTAATAGTAATAGGGGATAAGTGTTTTGGCGCCCGTCGTTATTGCAGACCTGGAGATTTTCGTGCATCAGGAAGTGGACTTTTTACATATGATCCTGCTCTAATGAATATGGAAATGGTTCGAATTTCTTTTGATGTTGCAAAAAGGTTAGGCACTCAATCTTTAGCTTTTGATTTCATTCTTGATAAAGGCAAACCTAAAATTATTGAAATAAGCTACTGTTTTGCTATAGAATGCTGCGATGATGCACCAGGTTTTTGGGATAGCTCATTGAACTGGCATTATGAAAATGTGAACCTCCAAAAATACATGATAGAAGATTTTATTAAATCTCTTTCCAAACGCACATCTCGAACTGAGAAGATTGCCATTTAGGTTAACTTAACTTTTTAAAGAAATGAAAATAGCCATCCATCAAAGGAAGGACAGCTTTAGTGATATTTGGATTGAATATTGTCAAATAAACAATATTCCCTTTAAATTAGTAAATTGTTATGATTCTGATATTACAGTACAATTAAACGACTGTGACGGGTTAATGTGGCATTGGCCGCAATGGGACAGTAAAGCCATTCTTTTTGCAAGACAACTTACCTACTCATTGGAATTATCAGGAAAAAAAGTCTTTCCTGATAGTAATACTTGTTGGCATTTTGATGATAAAATTGGACAAAAATACCTGTTTGAAGCACTTGGACTGGATTCTATCCCTACCTGGATTTTTTATGATAAAAAAAGTGCGTATAAATGGATAAAAAATACCGAATATCCATTAGTATTTAAACTTAGAGGTGGCGCAAGTTCGAAAAATGTTAAGTTAGTTAAAACATCACACCAGGCAAAAAACTTAGTTAAAAGAGCTTTTGGTAAAGGATTTAAAATATCTGGAAAGTGGAATAAATTAAAAGATCGAATATTAAAATTTCAAAAAGAAAAAACAATTCATTCTCTATTACATCTGGGGAAAGGTTTTTTTCGAATAATCAGACCGAATTACAATGAACGAATGAGCACCAGGGATAAAGGCTATTTATATTTTCAGAAATTTGTTCCTGATAATGACTCAGATATTCGGTTGGTCGTGGTTGGAAACCGGTGCTTTGGAATGCGACGATATATCAGAAAGAATGATTTCCGTGCCTCAGGGAGTGTAAATAAATCGTATGATCCTCAACTAATAAATATCGAGGTGGTTAAATTGGCATTTGAGGCATCACAAAAGCTAAAAATGCAATCTGTGGCTTTTGATTTCATTAAAGACAATAATAAATACAAAATAATAGAAATTAGTTATGCCTTTACTTCAAAACAATTCCCTGGATATTGGGATTCAAACTTAAAATGGAATGAAGGAGTTGTTTCCCCTCAAAAATATATGATAGAGGATTTTATTAATGAGCAAATAAAAGCTAAATGACAGAGGCAGAGAATAAAAACATAACCATACTTATAAAAAGATTAAACCATGGGGGTGCTGAAAAAGTTTGTGTGACACTATGTAATGAGTTAATCCAACGCAAATACAATGTAGAGCTGTGGATTCTTGATTCCAGAGATACTGTTCTTACCAAACAATTAAATAAAAACATTAAAATTAAGTCTCTAAAAAAGAAACATGTCAGAAATAGCATCTTATCTTTAATTCAGCTTTTTCTTACCCGAAAACCCAAACATATTATAATTTTTAATATTGAGCTTGCAATCCTTTCTATTGCAATTAAACGTGTTTTCTTTTTAAAAACTAAACTTATTGTAAGAAGCATAAATACACTTTCCCAAGCATTTAAATCATCAAGAAAAAACTGGAAAAAAGCACTTACATTTAAAATGATTAAATACACTTTACCATATTCAAATAAAATCATTGCACAGTCTCAAGGTATGAAAGAAGACTTAATTGAGAACTTCCATATTAAAAGTAATAAGATAGCAACTATTCACAATCCGGCCTTTAATATATCCATGATAAATTCAACCAATAATAGCAAAATACTCTCTAACGAGTTTCTGTACATTGGCAGATTGCAACCTCAAAAAGGGTTACAAAATCTTATCCGGATTTTTAATATGGCATATAGCAAAAACTCAAATATTCATTTAACTATTGTTGGAGATGGACCTGAAGAAATAAAATTAAAACAAATGAGCGAAAACATCGGTTTATCTTCAGTCATTTCTTTTTTAGGTTATCAACCAGATACTAGTCCATTGTATAAAAAAGCTAAAGCTACCGTATTAACATCGTTATATGAAGGTTTTCCAAATGTTCTGGTTGAGTCTATAGCTGTGGGAACACCAGTGATTGCTTTTGATTGTCCAAGTGGCCCAAAAGATATTATAATACAGGGTGTTAATGGAATATTAATTCCGAATATGGATTTTGAAGCATTTTCAAAAGCGATGTTATCGGTTGCCAATGATGAAATTCAATTTAATAAGTCAGATATAATAAAAACTGCAAATAAATTTTCGATTAGCACAATTATAAATAAATATGAAGAAGTTTTAAATGATAAAGAATTATAGTCCTTTTATATGATGGAAAATAACACGAAGATATTATTTTATGGACCCCTGGGTAAAGAAAAAAAATTTACTGTCGGAGGCGGTGAAGCTGGAAATTTAAGAACTATATACTTGCTGGAAAAAAATGGTATGAAGGTTATTAAATTATTCAAACCCTATCCTGAAAAGAATTTCATAGGATATATTGTTTATCTTTTCCGCCTGTTGTTTTCAATTTTCACCTTAATTTATGAATTACTGACCAAACCTGGTATTAAAATAGTGCATATTTCAGGTTTTTATCTGCACCTGATTTACCATGAGTATTTCTTAATCCTTATATCCAGATGGCTTAAAAGAAAATGTATCTATGAATTACGGGGAGGAGGAGTCATTGATGCCTATAATAACCGGTCACCATTCTACAAAATGTTTTTTAAAGCTGCAATTAATAAAGCTTCAGTTATTTTATGCCAGGGTAAAACATATATATCATTTTTAAAAACATTAACCGATGTAGAGATTATGCATTACCCTAACTATGTTTTGAATGATTTTTTAACTAATTCATTTTCCAATCAGAAGGATAAAAATTCAGTTATTCATTTGATCTATTTTG
>JBEPWY010000003.1:0-4872 GCA_041642185.1 Marivirga sp. | reverse complement strand
TATTTTTTAAATGATTTTTTATCAAATTCAATATCCAATCAGAAGGAAAAGAATTCAGTTATACATTTGATCTATTTTGGAAGAATTGTTCAATCGAAAAACATATCATTACTTCTTGATATATGTGTTGAATTAAAAAAAATACACCGTGATTTTGATTTAGAAATTATTGGTTCAGGTGAAAAGGATTATTTAGACTATTTGAATAAAAAGATAATAGATTTTCAATTAGAAGGGAAAGTGAAAATTATGAAACCTATAGAAAATAAACAGCTAAGGGAGAAATTATTAAAAAAACATTTTTTCCTCTTTCCTTCAATGGAAAAAAGGGAAGGACATTCAAATTCATTAACAGAAGCCATGGCAATGGGTGTAGTTCCTGTAAGTAGCGATATTGGGTTCAATGCTGAAATTATTGGATATAAAAAATTAGTTGTAAACACCTATAATCCCAAAGACTACGCTTCCATAATAAATGAGGTATGGAAATCGGGAGAATGGGAAGATTTATCAGAAAAAGTCGCAAATAGAATAAAAGAAAATTTTACTGAAAAAGTTGCAGAAGATATTTTACTTGAAACCTATAGGCACGAGTAACAGTTGTTTGATAATTTGTAAATTTTGAACTTTTTCGAATTCTACGCATTAATTATAATAAATAAAAAAAGAAAATGAAGGCTACAGCTTTATATTTATTTACCTTTTCGCTTTTGTTCCAGATTTCGTGCAGCAATACACAGGAAATTACCATGTTAAGTGATATAACAGGGGATAGAAGCATTTATGAACTTTCTCCAAAGGAGCTACCGGAATATACAATCAGACCATCAGATATACTGTATTTAAAAATACTTACCTTAGATCCGGAGATAAATGAAATATTCAATCCCAGCAAGTCAGGCAACAATAATCAGACAGGTACAAATCAACTGTATGGAACACCTGTAGGGCAATATCTTAATGGCTACCTGGTTGCCGATGATGGAACGGTTACAATTCCAATAATTGGGAAAGTTGAAATGGCAGGACTTACGTTAAAAGAAGCTGAAGATGTTTTAAGAACCAGGGCTGAAGAATATTTAAAGCAACCCTCAGTACAGGTGAAATTTTTAAATTATAAAATAACCATTGCAGGTGAAGTAAACGAACCAAATCTTCTATACAACTATGAACGAGACATCAACATTTTTGATGCAATCAGTATGGCTAACGGAATAACTGATTATGCTGATTTAACAAATGTGCTTGTGGTAAGAAAATCAAATGGCACTTCCCACGCGTATAAAATTGATGCTACAAGCAGAAACATTTATACATCTGAAGTTTTTTATTTATTGCCAAATGATTTTGTATATGTTCCCCCGACAAATCTGAAGCGAACAAGGGACAATACTACTGTATATTCTCTCATTCTTTCAGCTGTGTCAACATTAATAGTTGTGGGAACAGCATTAAACAACAACTTTTTTTAAAAAGTAAATTATGGAAAAGATTGACGAAATAATCGATTTAATTGATTCGAAAGAAAAGAAGGAAACTAAGAACTTTTTTATTAAATATATAAGAAACTGGTATTGGTTTGTTATTTTCCTCATTATAGGTGCAGGAGCGGGATATTTTATATATATAAACATGCCAAGCAAGTACCTGGTAAACAGCAGACTGCTTATAAAGGATGAGAACAGCTCCCTTAGCTCGTCTTTAGATTTCGACCAACAAACCAGAAGAAATCCAAGAAATGAATCTAATGTTGGCAACAAACTTGGAATTTTTAAATCTTATTCATTATTTAAAAAAGCTATTAATAATCTGGATTGGCAAACTACGTGGTACAGAAAAGAATTATTATATAATGCGGATTTATACAAAAATGAACCTTTTGAATTGGTATTGCCTTCCAATGCCATGAATGCTAAAGATGTCCCTTTAACAATTGAAATGGTAAACGAAAATGAATACCAGGTTTCAGCTAAAGGTACAACAAACCAAAATGGCTATCAACAATCATTTGAATTTGAAGAAGTGGTGCAGTTTGGAGAACCATTTTTGAATGATTATTTCAATTTCCAGTTAAATAGAAAAAATGGACAACCCGATGAAACATATCTGCTGGTATTTAATAATTTGAACAATTTAACAAATCAGTATCTGAAACGTACAGAAATAGAACTTGAAAATATAGATGCTGATCTAATCAATATTTCTATCGAAACCAGTAGCGTTCAGCGGGAAGTAGATTTTATAAATGAATTAAATGAAGTTTTCATTGATTTTGGGCTGCAAAACAGATATGAAACCTCAGAAAATGCATTTGAGTTTATAGAAGTTCAATTGGCTCGTATTAAGGAATCCCTTACAATAGCAGAACAAAATTTCAGTGATTATCGCAGGAGTAATCAGGTAATGAATCTCGGAAGTGAGGCTCAGTCGGTATATGAAAGGCTGGAAGAGATAGAAAATGAGCAATATTTAACTCAGTTGCAGATAGATTATTACCGTAACCTTTTAAATTCCCTGAACGATTCCGATAAAGTAGATGAAATAGCTAATCCCGCTATTGTTGGAATAGAGGATGATAATTTGAATACATTACTACAACGGTTAATGGATCTCTACAGCAGAAGAGAAGTTCTTTCTGCCAGTGTTCAGGAGAAAAATCCTGCTTATGTAAATCTTCAAAGTGAAATACGGATTACCCGTAATGCACTGGAAGAAGCAGTTAAAAATCATTTAAATGCTGCAGAATCTGTGATGGCTAGTTCCAAAGCAAGATCCCGGAATATAGAAAACCGTTTACTTCAATTGCCTGAAACAGAAAAAGAACTAATCGAAAGGCAAAGGGAATTTGATTTAAATAATGAATTATACACCTATCTGCAGGAGAAATTAGCAGAAGCCTCCATTGCAAAATCATCGATTGTGCCCGAAGTGCAGGTTATTGATGAGGCCGTTCGTGAAGCTGCCATAAACCATGGACCTTATTTGATACAAATTGTTGGAGTTGGAGCCTTTGTTGGACTGCTACTTCCGTTTATGTTCATTTCACTTGTAAGCTTTTTCAATAACACAATTGAAACACGGGAAGAAGTAGAAAAAGCCAGTAATATTCCGGTACTGGAAGGAATTATCAAACATAAATACAAGGTAAATTTACCTGTTATAAATTATCCCAGGTCGGGTATTGCTGAGTCATTTCGTGGGCTTAAGTCAAATGTTAATGCTTTGATCGACCAACCAGGATGTAAAGTAATTTCAATAAATTCAATGGTACCGGAAGAGGGAAAATCTTTTGTATCATCAAATTTTGCTGCCATTCTTACTAAAAGTAATAAAAAGGTTTTGCTAATTGATGCAGATATGCATAAGCCTAACCTTCACAAATTTTTTGGAGTCAGGTCATCTTCAGGTTTAAGTAATTATTTAAAAGGAGAGGTAACTTATGAAGAAACTATCTATTCGACATCCATATCCAATTTATTCTTGCTTCAGGCAGGGCCTATACCTACAAGCCCATCAGATTTATTAGATACTCCTCGACTGGATTATCTGATTGAAAAAAATCGCAAAGAATATGACTATATTGTAATTGATAATGCCCCTTTGTTACTTGTACCTGATGCAATATTAACAAGCCAGACTTCAGATATTAGTTTATTCACTTTACGTATGAACCATAGCCATAAAGATGAATTAAAACAAATAAACCGATTAGTTTCCTTTAACAACATAAAACATGCTGCCATAATAATCAATGAGACACCTGACAGAGGTTATGGATATGGTAATAAATACTGGAAAAAAGGATACGGTGAATCTAAGTATAGAATTAATATAGCTTAAATAAATAAATAATATTTTTTAAATATGATAATTGCTGTTGATTTTGACGGAACCATTGTCAAACATAAATATCCTGCTATAGGTAAAGAAATTCCTTATGCCATTGATACGTTAAAACTTTTTCAAAAAAGAGGACATAAGCTTATTTTATGGACGTATCGTCATGGAAAAGAACTTGAAGAAGCGGTCAGATTTTGTGAAAAAAAAGGTCTCCATTTTCATGCTGTAAATAATAATTTTGATGGTGAAGATTTTGATAATACCTATAGCCGGAAAATATATGCTGACATTTATATTGACGATCGAAATCTTTTAGGACTGCCTGAATGGGAAAAATTATATCATATGCTTGAACAAAAAGAAAACTTCCCCTCGAATATTGAACTTTAGATGCATTTTTATTTGACCCTAACATGATAGAAAATAACGAAACATATAATCCTGCCAATTTTATTGCAGATAATATCCAGGAAATTATACCTGAAAATAGTATACTTAAAGAAATCTCCTTTTCAGGATATATTAAAAGGCTATTTCAAACAAATAACCGCCCGAACGGAATTGTTAGTATAATCTATCAAAAAGATCAAAAGGAAAATGAAATTAAACTGTTTGTTAAGCAGCATCAAAATGCAAAAACAGTTTTTGATCAAATGTCAGTTAATTACCAAAATCTGATGCCATCTAAGGCGAACCGTCACATACCAAAACCTGTAATTTGTGATGAAGATCAAAATGCAAATTACATGGAATATTTCAAAGGGACTACCTTGAAGTATACCGTGTTGCGTGAACTTATCCTTAACAAGAGAAAAAAGTTAAATCTCCTGTTTCAGAACATTGGCCAATGGTTAAATGAATACCATCATGCATCTTTGGCTACAAATTATACTACTATCGACGAGGTCAAAATAAATATTCTGAAGGCACTTAAAGATTCAGATTACTTTCATGAGAATGAAAAAAAAAGAATTTCAGAAAAAATTCATAATATCAGTATTGCTGATAAAAAAATGTCATTGGTAAAACCTC
>JBEPWY010000002.1:0-6585 GCA_041642185.1 Marivirga sp. | reverse complement strand
AGCCATCTACAGCCTTTCCAACGAAGTGCCAGATGATTATTTAATTGAATTAGCTGCTCTTTATCTTTATAATGAACAACCTGACCTGGCTTTAGCAACCTATGACAGGATTGAAAAAAGATTAGGCGTTTTGGAGGAGATTAGCACTCAAAAGCAAAAAATACTGCTGAAACAAAATAAATTAAAGGAAGCCATTGCAGAGGGTAAAAAATTGGCAGAGGCCTATCCGAAAAGAGGGGAATATGCAGTTGCTGTTTCTCAAATTTTAGTTTCTAATGGTAAAAACAAAGAGGCAATCGATTATTTGGATGCCTATCTAAGAGGAAACAGAAACCAGGCCGGTGCTCAAATGGAATTGGCACAGCTATATATGCAGACTGATTCACCTGAAAAGGCTAGGCCTTATTTTATCAAAGCTTTTCAGTCAGAGGAGATTTCTCTCAAAAGTAAACTGAATAATTTTGTAGCTATGGTAAGGAGCCTGCCCAATCCGGAAATGAATGCTTTTGTAAAGGAGTTAAGTAATTACCTATTAGAGATTCACCCGAACGAATCCAACGCACTTGCTGCCTCGGCCGATATGTATTTTGCATTGAATGATAAGGACAGTGCTTTAGGACTTTACAAGCGAGCCATAAAAAATGCAGGTAACAATTTTCAGCTCTGGCAAAATATTTTGTCACTGGAAATGGAAATGAAAAATTATGAAGGTGTTGTGAAACATGCCGATGAGGCCTTGGAGTATTTTCCTAACCAGCCTGTGGTATATCTTTTTTCCGGTTCAGCACATTTTTCTTTAAAGCAGTATTCTAAGGCAATAATGATGTGGGAGCAGGGTAAATCAATAGTATTTGGAAATAATAATTTAAAAAGCACTTTTGCTGCTCAGTTGGCTGATGCCTATCATGCCAATAGGGAGTACGAAAAATCTTTCAAAGCCTATGAGGAGGCTATTGAGGTAAATCCGAATAATTATTTTGCTATAAACAACTACGCTTATTATCTCTCATTAAGAAAAGAGAAATTAGATCGTGCTAAACAATTATCCAGCCGTATGGTAAAGGATAATCCTGAAAATGCGACTTTTCTAGATACTCATGGATGGGTGCTTTTCCAAATGGGAAATTATGAGGATGCATTAAAATACCTGAAAAAAGCAGCTGAATTAAATGGTTCTGGTACTATTATTGAACATTATGGTGACGCCTTATACCAAATTGGGGAAATTGAAAAGGCCATCGACCAATGGAAAAAAGCCAAAAATATAGGTGGTACTTCCGGTCAGATTGATCAAAAAATAGCTGAAAAAAAATATTATGAATAAAATAAAGTGGATTTTACCTGTAATTATATTGTTTGTACTTGCCTCATGTAGTAAAAGGGCGTTACCGGTTTCCAGTATTGAAAAGGAGTATGGATTGGAAAGGTTTGATTTCGAATATTTGCAGACTAAATCTAAAATTAAGTTTGTTTCTGAAGATAAAAGCATCACTTCAAGTGCTACTATCAGAATGAAGAAAGATAGTGTGATTTGGGTGTCCTTATCTCCTTTATTCGGTATTGAAGCGGCACGTGGTTTTATTAGCCGCGATACAGTAGTGTTTTTAGACCGGATAAATAAAGAAGTATATCGCTATAACTATGAGTCATTAAGCAAAATGCTTAATTTTGATGTGAACTTTCAAATGGTACAGTCGATTTTATTGGGTGACCAGGTTTTCAATTTTACTACGGAAGATAAATACGATAAAAAAGGCAATTTATTAAAAATAGATCAAAAAAGGGATAGGTTTCTTATACAGACTATAGCCAGTGAAGATACCCGAAAGGTGAAAAACGTATTGGTAAAAGAGTTGCCGGACGGAAGCGATATGAGTATGGTTTTTGATAATTTTAACCAAATAGAGGGGCAGGCTTTTCCATTTAAAAGTCTGGTTACTGTATTGAGTAAAAAGAAAAAAGGTGTTGAAACCACAACTGTGGAAATTATTCATTCTAAAGTAGAGGCAGGAACAAATCCTATTTTCTTCCCTTTCAGTGTTTCCGGTAAATATGAGAATTGATATAAAATATTTTTTACTCATTTCTTTCATCTTGTTGACTGCCCAAGCAGCCAATGCCCAGAAATCGCGTGCGGAACTGGAAAAAGAAAAGAAAGAAAATATTGAAAAAATTGAGCAGGCCGAGAAAATCCTTAATCAGACCACCTCGAAAAAGAAGGCTACCTTAGGCCAGTTAAATGCTCTGAATTATAAAATTGAAGCGCAACAATCCATTACCAACTCTATATCCAATGAAATAAGCCTGCTGGATGAACAGGTGAATGAAATAGCAGGCATAGTAAATGCTCTTGAGCGTGATCTTGATAAAATGAAAGAAGAGTATGCGGCTATGCTTTACGCTACTCAAAAGAGCAACCAATCTTTAAGTAAGCTTTCCTATATATTTGCCTCCGCCTCTTTTTATCAAATGTTTATGCGTTTGAAGCATATGGAATATTATGCCAAGGTAAGGCGTGAACAGGCAGTGCAAATTGAAGCAATTAAGGTTTTGTTAATTGATCAACGGGAATCTGTAGAGGAAATCAGGCAGGATAAGAGTGTGTTGCTACAGGAGCAGATTAGCAGAAACAGAGAATTGAATAAATTGAAAACTGAGCAAAGTAGTGTAGTAGCGCAGTTAAGCAAGCGGGAAAAAGAAATGAAAGAAGAGATCAATGACAGAAGAAATGCTGTGAGAAATCTTGAAAAGGTAATTGCCGAACTCATTAAAAAAGAAATAGAGAAAAGTTCTAAAGGGGCATCTTCCACTAAATTTGCTTTAACTCCTGAAGCTAAAGAATTATCCAGTTCATTTGAAGGCAACCAGAGTAAGCTATACTGGCCTGTTTCAGCTGGGTTTATCTCTCAAAAATTTGGGACTCATCCACATTCAGTCTATAAAAATATTTCTATTAATAATGATGGTGTGGATATACAAACCAATGAGAATGAAGAAGTTCGAGCAGTATTTGATGGCGAAGTGAAGTATGTAGCATTTGTACCCAGTATGAATAATGTAGTAATGGTACAGCATGGAGAATATTTTACCGTTTATGCGAAATTAAAAAGCGTAAATGTTACAAAAGGTGATAAAATTACGGCAAAGCAATCATTAGGGACAGTTTACACAAACAGTGAAGGTACATCCGAAATACAATTCCAGGTATGGAAAAATAATCAAAAATTAAATCCGGAAGTATGGCTATTTAAAAAATAAAATGAACTAATTCTGCTAAATTGGTATTACACTGAAACTATCTCTGGCTTTTTTTTGTACCGATTGGTTAAGCAGTATATTATTAATTAACTTTACAATTACATTATTAAATTTAAAGCAATGAACACAGTATTTGCATTTTTAGGCGGTTTAGGAGGATGGGAAATCCTTCTTATTATGTTGGTTATTTTAATATTCTTTGGAGCGAAGAAAATTCCTGAATTGGCAAGAGGTCTTGGCAAGGGAATTCGTGAGTTCAAAGATGCCACCACTGAAATCAAAGACGAAATTGAAGAAAGTGGTAGAAGCGCTAAAGTAGACAGCAAAGATTAATAAAATTGGAGCCCTATAAGAATTTAAAACATCTTCAGGAAGAGCTGAAGCAAAATCACTGTACCCTAAAATCTGTTGTTTCTGAATACCTGAATCGTATTGATGAAAATCAACACTTAAATGTTTTTCTTGATGTGTATCATGAAGAGGCATTGAAAAAGGCAGAACAACTTGACCGAAAAATACAAAATGCAGAGCCTCTAGGTAAGCTTTTTGGATTAGTGGTGGGTATTAAAGATGTTTTAGTGCTGCAGGATCATAAAGTGAGGTCTGGCAGTAAAATTCTTGAAGGGTTTGAATCTCAGTTTACCGGCACCGCAGTGCAGCGCTTAATTGAGGAAGATGCTATTATCATAGGTATGCAAAACTGCGATGAGTTTGCTATGGGTTCTTCCAATGAGAATTCTGCATACGGCCCAACTTTAAATGCGGCTGATAATAGTCGTGTTCCTGGTGGTTCATCGGGAGCATCTGCTGTTTCTGTACAAGCTGGTCTTTGTATGGCTGCTTTAGGTACTGATACAGGCGGATCTGTTAGGCAACCTGCTGCATTTTGTGGAGTTGTAGGTTTAAAGCCTACCTATTCGAGAATTTCACGTTACGGACTTATCGCTTACGCCTCTTCATTTGATTGTATTGGTATCTTTACTAATAATATAGCAGATAACGCCAATATACTTTCAGTAATAGCAGGTGCAGATGAGTATGATAGTACTGTATCGAGAAGAGAAGTTCCTGATTATACCCAACTATTAACGTTTGATAAAAAAGTAAAAGTAGCTTACATCAAAGAAACGATTGAAAATGATGACCTTCAATTAGAAATTAAGCAAGCTACATTACGAAGCCTGGACTTTCTGAAAAATGAAGGGCATGAAGTAACTGAGATTGGCTTTGCTCAGCTTGATAATTTATTAGCTACTTATTATATACTTACTACTGCGGAAGCCAGTTCTAATTTATCACGTTTTGATGGAGTGAGATATGGCTATAGAGCTCCTGAGGTAAATACGATGGAAAGCATGTATAAACTTTCCCGTACTCAGGGTTTTGGAGAAGAAGTAAAAAGAAGGATTATGTTGGGTACCTTTGTTTTAAGTGCCAGTTATTATGATGCCTATTACACCAAAGCCCAAAAAGTAAGAAGATTAATTCGTGATGAAACCAGGAAAATTTTATCAGAGTTTGATTTTATTATACTGCCCACAACACCAACCACAGCATTTTCGTTAAATACACAAACAGAAAACCCTGCTGAAATGTACTTGGCAGACGTTTTCACCGTTCAAGCTAATGTAAGCGGCATACCGGCCATTTCTATTCCAAACGGAAAGGACAAAAATAATTTACCAATTGGCTTACAAATAATGACGGACATATTCAAAGAAGATGAACTTTTTGCGTTTTCCGATTACCTAATGAAATTATAAATATGGGAGCATTTAAAAAACATATCATTGGATTATTGGCTCTGATCTGTTTTGAAAATGCGCCTTTGTTTGCTTTACAAGAGGGTATACTTTTTGAAAGACTGGATACCACTTATGTTGCTGCAGAAATGCCTCAGATCAGTTATGAATACATTCCTGATGTATCTTATGATTTAATTGATGAGAGGTTGAAAACTATCGAAAATGAAATTCCACTTACATTTAATAATACTGTTAAATCATTTGTAGATTATTTTACCGTAAGAAATAGAGAATATACCAAAAAAGTATCCGCCCTTCAGACAAAATATTTCCCGATGATTGAGCGGTATTTAAAAGAATATGGATTACCTGATGAGTTAAAATATTTGGCAATAGTTGAATCAGGCCTTAATCCCAAAGCAAGATCACGAGCAGGAGCTGTAGGACTCTGGCAATTTATGCCGCTCACAGGCAGGCTGGATTACGGACTTTCAGAAAATTATTATTATGATGAGAAAATGGATATGGAAAAGGCGACTATTGCAGCCTGTAGATATCTCACTTTTTTGTACAAATATTTTGATCAGGATTGGCATTTAGCACTCGCAGCTTATAATTCCGGGCCTGGAAATATAAGAAAAGCCATCAGGAAGAGTGGTTATAAAAAGTCTTTTTGGGAAATATACCCTTACCTTTTTAGAGAAACCAGATCTTATGTGCCTCAATTTATAGCTGTAATGTATAGCATGAACTTTATGGAGGAGCATAATATGTTTGTGGAGAAACAAGAATATCTTCCTGAGTATGATACACTTCATGTATCAGGTTTTGTGAGTTTGCCTCTTTTTGCAGAGCACACCAATATTTGCCTGGGAACACTTGAAGAACTAAATCCAGAGTTAAAAAGAAGTGTAATAGCCAATCAACAGGGATTATATGAATTACGGGTGCCCAGGCATGAGAAAGAAAGGCTAAGTATAAATAAATTGGAAGTTTTGAAATATGCAGCCAAAGGGGAGGAGGATTTTCAAAAATTGGCAGTTAACACCTCAGGAAGTACCTTTGGAAGAAAGAAAATTGTTTATAAAGTTAAATCTGGTGATGTGTTGGGTACCATTGCTAACAGATATAATGTAAGAGTGTCAGATTTGAGGGAATGGAATAAAATCTCGGGTACGGTAATTAAAGTAGGGCAACCAATTAATATCTGGATAAAGGATACTGGTGCCGTAGCTACAAAAAGTGTTTCTAACACTTCAGTAGCAGTTAAAGATGGTACCTACCGAGTACAGCCCGGAGACACATTATGGGATATTTCCAGAAAGTTTGATGACTTAACAATTGAAAAGTTAAAAAAACTTAATAATTTGGTGGGGAATTCAATTAAACCCGGTCAGATACTGAAAGTGATTTAATTGATTTTTTTACTTTTACAATCATAAACCAAGGACACTGTGCAATTACTTAAAAATATTCAAGGCTTATTCTACTCTTTTATTATTGTCACCTTATTAATGTCTTGTGATTCCAATGGTGAGTCTGACAGTAAAGCCACCATGCAAAAGGCCAGAGGCAGTGATGG
>JBEPWY010000001.1:0-7465 GCA_041642185.1 Marivirga sp. | reverse complement strand
TAGTGATGGGGCCCGAGCAGTGGGATGGTGAGTTAGGTCAGCAAATACGCTCCATATTCAGAGGGAATGTAGAAGGAATTCCTCAGGATGAACCTCTATATGACTTGAGGAGAACAGATCCTTCTAAACTAAACAACGTTTTAAAAGCTTCAAAAAATTTGATGTTTGTTGCTACCCTTGATAATAATTCTTCAGAAGGAAGGCAGCTTAAAAAATATTTTACTGATAATTCGATTGAGCAAATTCAAAAGAATCCAGATATCTTTTCTTTCAACCAGCAGGATGTTTACGCAAAAGGACAAGAAGTGCTGTATTTGTTTGGCAGAACAGAAGAAGAATTAATAGACAACATTGAAGAGAACAAAGAAAGAGTTCAGCATTTCTTCGATAAGGTAGAGCAGGACCGAATGGTTGAAAAAATAAAGAAAAATCCTTCCAAAGGAATTATGAATTTTTTATCTAAGGAGTTGGGACTAGATTTAGTTATTCCCTTCGGATATGATTTGGCAGAAAAAAGTGATAATCATGCCTGGATAAGACAATTAGACCAGCAAGAAGAATATAACATTTGGGCTGTAAAGATGCCTTTTAATGATGAGTCTGTTTTTGATGCGGAAAATATTAAGGAGATGCGCAACAGACTGGGGAAAAAATATATAACCGATCTGGATAATGACTCACTTTATTTAACTACTCAGGATCAGATGGGGCTTGTTATAGATACCGTTAATTTGAACGGTAATTTTGCATTGCGCACTAAAGGGCTATGGAAATACTCGGATAATTCAAGAGGAGGAGCATTTATAAGCTACCTTTTTGCCAACGAAGAATCAGGTGACTTATATTATTTGGAAGGTTATTTGGATAACCCTGGTAAAGATAAAAGAGAACCAATGAGAACCCTAAAAGCTATTTTGTCTACTGCTGATATCCCTGATACCATTAAGGATTAAAATAAAAATTTACCTGCTTTATCTGAAAATAATTACATTAAAGAGCTTTCAATCCGAATCCTTGTTAATTAATTGCTTTTCCAAATATAGATACTAATTTTCCGCACATTATAAGTGAGTCTGTGATGAGGTTCGTCACAATTGTGTCTCGGTAATTGGATTAAAAGTATCTATATTTCAATATATTAAGATAGCATTATTTTCTCCTTTATTCCTTTTTATAATTAGGACACATAGTTTTAAAAAGTGAATTTGATTAAAAAGAAGTGTGGGAGTACGGAATGATTTGTTATTTTTGTTCCTCTGTCTTTTCATTTTTTATAATGATAAGCCAGTTTAACCTTTAGTTTTAACATTATTAAACTCCTCGGATTTTAAATTATAATTGAATACCATTGAACGAAGTAAATATGTCAAAAAAAATTCGCAGAGAAGATGCCCTCAATTACCACAGCCAAGGCAAACCCGGAAAAATAGAAGTAATACCCACCAAATTATTAAGTACTCAAAATGACCTTGCTTTAGCCTATTCTCCAGGAGTGGCTGAGCCATGTAAAGAAATAGAAAAAGATAAAGAAAATGCTTATAAATATACCGCTAAAGGCAATTTAGTAGGTGTAATCTCAAACGGAACAGCAGTTTTAGGTTTGGGAGATATAGGGCCGGATGCCTCTAAACCCGTAATGGAAGGGAAAGGCGTATTATTTAAAAAATTTGCTGGAATTGATGTATTTGACATTGAAATTCAGGAATCCGATCCTGAAAAATTAATTCATATTATTCAGTCACTGGAGCCCACATTCGGAGGGATCAACCTGGAGGATATAAAAGCTCCGGAATGCTTTATAATTGAGCAGGAGTTAAAGAAAAAAATGAATATTCCGGTGATGCACGATGATCAGCACGGAACAGCCATTATTTCTAGTGCGGCATTAATAAATGCATTGGAATTAGTAGGTAAGAAAATTGAAGATGTACAATTAGTGGTTAGCGGAGCGGGTGCAGCAGCCATTTCATGTACCAAGCTTTATCAGTCCTTAGGATTGAAAAAAGAGAATATCTTAATGTTTGACAGAGGTGGGCTGATTTCTGTGGACAGAACAGATCTTGATGAAAACAGGTCTTTATTTGCTTCCGATAGAAAAGGAGTGTATAATATTAAAGATGCCATGAAAGGAGCTGATGTTTTTCTTGGCCTTTCAGCAGGAAATGTAATTGGAAAAGATCACATTAAGGTAATGGCAGAAAATCCTATAGTTTTTGCTTTGGCTAATCCAGATCCTGAAATTCCATACCAGGAAGCTATGAATGCCAGGGAAGATATAATTATGGCTACCGGCAGATCTGATCATCCTAATCAGGTGAATAATGTTATAGGATTTCCTTATATCTTTAGAGGAGCCCTTGATGTACGTGCTACAGCCATTAATGAAGAAATGAAGCTGGCTGCTGTATATGCTATTGCCAGTCTGGCAAAACAACCAGTTCCAGAATTAATCAATAAAGCTTACGACGACCAAAGTATTGTTTTTGGGAGAGATTATTTGATTCCTAAGCCTTTGGACCCTCGTTTAATAACCACCATTTCTCCTGCAGTGGCACGAGCAGCTATGGATTCTGGAGTAGCAAAAATCCATATTACTGACTGGGTGCAGTATGAAGTGGATCTTCAAAAACGAATAGGAGTTGATCAGAAATTGATGAACAGAATTGTCAGTAAAGCTAAAAAAGATCCAAAACGAGTGGTGTTTGCCGAGGCAGATAATGCTAAAATATTGAAAGCTGCTCAAATGGTGATAGATGAGGGAATAGCTACACCAATTTTGTTGGGTAACCGTGAGAAAATTCAGGAGCTGATAGCGCTTCATCGATTGGATGTGGGAGATAGCATGATCATTGACATTTTTGAAAACCCCGAAAAGAGAAAAGATTTCGGAGCAAAGCTTTACGC
The DNA here is from genome assembly GCA_041642185.1 of Marivirga sp. GTDB lineage: Bacteria > Bacteroidota > Bacteroidia > Cytophagales > Cyclobacteriaceae > Marivirga. The sequence goes on along the minus strand of JBEPWY010000001.1, from coordinate 4,561 downwards.
CAAAAGGAAGAGGAAAGGTGTTACACTTTATGAAGCTGAAAAGCTGATGAGAGACCGTAATTACTTTGGTAGTATGATGGTAGAAACAGGGGAAGCCGATGCCATGATTTCAGGTTTAACCAAGGATTACCCTAGAACTATTAAACCAGCTTTGGAAATAATTGGTGCTGAACCAGGGAAAAGAGTAGCCGGAATGTATATTTTGTCTACCCATAAAGGAACTTTTATTTTTTCGGACACTACAGTAAATACCAACCCTACAGTAGATGAGTTGGTGGAGATAATAGGTTTAACTGCCAGAGGAGCTAAGTTTTTTGGCATTGAACCTCGTATGGCAATGCTTTCCTATTCAAATTTTGGCTCAAGTAAGGGAGAAATACCTGAAAAAGCATCTAAAGCCAGAGATTTGGCTAAAAAGAGATGGCCGGATTTAATTATTGATGGCGATATACAAGCGAATATAGCAGTTAATACAGATTTGCTTCAGGAAACCTATCCATTTAGCGAACTAGCTGAAAAAGGTGCTAACACATTTATATTCCCTACTTTATCATCAGGAAATATTGCTTATAAACTGCTTATGGAATTAGGAAATGCAGAGGCTATTGGTCCTATATTATTAGGAATGAATAAGCCGGTCCATATATTACAATTAGGAAGTTCAGTAAGAGAAATTGTAAACATGGTAGCTATTTCAGTAGCAGATGCTCAAAATCAATATACAGAACAAAGTTTATGATCTCATTTCTTAAAGGAGAAATAATAACCCTGGAAGCTACTTACCTCATTATAGAGGTAAGTGGTGTGGGGTATCATGTTAATATCCCACTTTCTGCTTCTGATGCATTTAAAAATCAAAATCAGGCGATGGTGCTAACTCATTTTCATGTGAAAGAGGATGCACAAACCCTCTATGGTTTTCATCAGGAAATTGAAAGAGCAATGTTTTTGGATTTGATTAGTATATCAGGTATAGGTCCATCTATAGCATTGGGTATGCTTTCTTCTATGGATCCCGGAGAAATTAAATCTGCTATAGTAGCTGAAAATGTAAAGCAAATCCAATCTATTAAAGGAATTGGAGCCAAAACAGCTCAAAGAGTTATATTAGAATTGAAAGATAAATATAAAAAAGAAGGGTTAGTGGCAGATTCTACCAACTCATCTTTCAGATCAAACAATAGCAAGAGAAATGAAGCGTTATCTGCATTATTAAATCTGGGATTTGCTAAAACTTCAGCCGAAAAAGTAATTAATAACATTTTGGAGAAAAATGGAGAAGATATTACTTTGGAGGATTTAATTAAGCAAGCTCTGAAATCAGCTTAAATCAGTAATTATTTTGTTAAGTAAAAGGATCCCTATTCTTCTTTTATGTAGTTTCTTTATTGCTTTGGATTTTTTCCCTGGCGGAAAAGAACTATATGCATCTTCTTACGGAATTGGAACTTTATTGTTTCAGGAAGTAGAGCAGGAACAAGATACTATTCCTGCAGACAGCGCAAAGCAGGATAGTGCAAAAGTAGATAGCATCCGAAATTATACACCCAGTAAAAGGCCCACTTTTCAGTTTCAGGACAGATATGGAGATCCATTTTCAAGTAATCAAGGGCAAAGCCCTCTGCAATTAGGTGATCCGGCAGCTTTAAGTTTGGATGTAGAAATAGATACCGGACTTAATTATTCTATTTATGAAAAAATAGGAGATATAAATTTCCGGCCAACCAGCTCCATGAGTTTTGAAGAATTTTCAAGATATCAGGATGAGAAAATATTAAATGACTATTGGAAGGAGCGTTCCCTTGGCCTTGATGGGGAAAGCGCTGTCAGCGGGCGGTCTTTAATTCCACCACTTTATGTAAGTCCCGCTTTTGACAGGTTGTTTGGAGGGAGTTTTGTTGAAATTATTCCCAATGGATTTATTACACTTGATTTTGGTGGCAGAATAACGAAAAATGAAAACCCTAATATTCCTGTTCGGCAACAACGCTATTCCACCTTTGAATTTGAGCCACAAATAAATATGAATTCTGTAGGTAAGGTGGGAGAAAAACTAGCTGTAACAGCTAATTTTTCCAATAATAACTCATTTAATTACCAGAATGACCTTAAGGTGGAATATACAGGTTACGAAGAAGAGATTATTAAAAAGATTGAAATAGGAAATGTGAGTATGCCTGTTAATAACTCATTAATTACAGGAGCTCAAAATCTATTTGGAGTAAAAACACAATTACAGTTTGGTCATTTATTTGTTACTAGTGTGGCTTCCACCCAAAGAGGTAAGTCCGAAACCATAAGGGTAGAGGGGGGATCACAAAGGCAGGAATTTGATGTGAGAGCATCAGATTATGATGAAAACAGACATTTCTTTTTAGGTCACTTTTTCAGAGATAATTATGAGAAATGGTTAAGCGCCATGCCTCGGATTACTTCAGGACTTGATATTAGAAGAGTGGAGGTCTATGTGATCAACAGAACGCAAAATACAAACAGTCTTCGAAGTGTGGCAGCCTTTATGGATTTAGGGGAAGCAAACCCAGCAAATGTAAACAAAGAGGAATTGCTGCTTCCAGCTGTCTCAGCAGGCACTCCAACAAATAACAATGCCAACAGGCTTTGGGATCAGCTTCAACCTTTTAATAAAGATTATAATAATTTTCTCTCTTCAATAGAAACCATTAATCCTTCGCTTTCACGAACTGTTGATTTTGAAGCAATTAATGTAGCCAGAAAATTGGAAGCAACAGAATATACCATCAATGGGCAATTAGGTTACATCTCTTTAAGACGACAGTTGCAGAATGATGAAATGCTTGCCGTTTCCTACGAATATAGCTACAATGGAGCCAGATATCAGGTCGGAGAATTATCAGAAAATTATGGTAACAGACCGGATGATGAGGTTGTTATTTTAAAATTATTGAGGCCTTCAAAAATTAATACCGATGTGCCCACCTGGGATTTAATGATGAAGAACATCTATAACCTTAACGGAAATCAGATTTCACAAGAAGGCTTTCAGTTAAGAATTATTTATCGAGATGACAGAACAGGACAAGATAACCCAAGTTTGCATGAGAGCTCTTTGCGTGACATACCTTTACTGAGGGTATTTAATCTGGACAGTTTGAACCAAAACAATGATCCTCAGCCAGACGGAAATTTTGATTATGTGAGTGGTGTCACAATAAATGAATCGGATGGTAAGATAATTTTCCCTGTTTTAGAGCCATTTGGTGAAAAATTAAACGACCTTTTTAGGCCTGATGAACAAACTTTCAGAAGTAAATATGTTTTTAACACACTTTACGAATCAACCAAAAACGATGCGCAGCAACTCACTTCAAAAGATAAATTTTTTATTAAAGGACAATATCAAAGTGGTTCTTCCTCTGAAATAGCATTGCCAGGTATTAACATATCTCCAAATTCCGTAAGGGTTAGTTCCGGGGGAACCCAATTGCAGGAAGGTCTGGATTATCGGGTTGATTATAATTTAGGAAGAGTAATTATTTTAAACGAGGGTATTCTCAGCTCTGGTAGAGATTTAGCGATAACTTTTGAAAAAGCAGATTTATTTAATTTTCAATCAAGAACGCTTATTGGAACAAGGCTGGACTACGTTTTAAGTGATAAAATTAATTTTGGCGCCACTGTTTTACGCCATACACAAAGACCTCTGGGAGTATCAAGGTATAGTATTGGGTCAGAACCGACTAACAATACCAAATGGGGTATAGATATTAATTATAGCGATGAAATGCCATTTCTTACTAAAATGGTCGATTTTTTACCCTTTATTGACACAAAAGAACCTTCTATAGTGACCTTTAGAGGTGAATTTGCTCAGATGGTACCCGGCACCTCTAATCAGGTGGATGGAGAAGGTACCTCTTATATAGATGATTTTGAACAATCAATTACAGTTAATAATTTAGGCAGTGACATTAATAGCTGGAAGGTCTCAGCTACTCCGGCCACACCGGATAACAGATATTCAGGCACAGGTAAATTCGGGGAAAATAAAAAGAGGGCTAAACTAGCCTGGTACTCTATAGATAATATCTTTTACAGTAAAAATGGAGCTAATGTACCTGAAATATCAGAGGAAGCAATGGAAAACCATTATTCCAGAAGCGTGGTAATACAGGAGATTTACAAAAACCGTGATAGAAATATAGGAGTGAATTTACTTCCAATTTTTGATATAGCTTATTTTCCCGAAGAAAGGGGTGTTTATAATTTTAATTCAGATTTGACCTCTGAAGGGAAATTAAAAAATCCTGAATCAAATTGGGCAGGTATTAGTAGAGCAATTACTTCCGAGGTGGATTTTGATAAAAATAATATTGAATATATTGAGTTTTGGTTAATGGATCCTTTCATAGAAACTCCAAGGGGAGTTGTGGATGACGGTTCCCAGGATGCATCTCCCAACACAACAGGTGGTAAATTGATATTTAATTTAGGAAGTGTTTCCGAAGATGTTTTGGGGGACGAACAATTGTCTTATGAAAACGGCTTACCTGCTGATTATGATAATGTTAGTGAAGTTGAA